>NZ_JBHSLC010000120.1:0-53484 GCF_042657465.1 Azospirillum himalayense
CGTCCGAGCCCCGCATCGCCCCCTCGCTGGCTGCATTCTCCACGACCGTAGAGAATCACGACAGGCCGGCAGGCAACAGACCTTTTTCCGCGTCCTGCTAACTCTCCCCCGCTTTCGCAGGGGAGGGGACTGCCGCCGCTTCGCCTAAGGCACCCTCCCCTGCGCAGCGGGGGAGGGCCGGGGTGGGGGCAAGACCCCCACTTTCCTCAGACTCATCCATGTCAGCGACCACCACCTCCTCCGGCTTCTCCTCGTCCGGCGGCTTCTCGTCGGTGGCGATGCGGTCCAGCAGGTCGGCGATGCGGTCGGTGTCGAGCAGTTTGCCGTAGCCGGGAGCGTTGCAGTCCCAGTCATACTCGGCGAAGCCGCGGAAGCCCGCGATCACCGGGTCGCTGGTCCAGGCCTTGCGCAGGGCCAACCGTTTCAGCTCCTGCGGGACGTTGCCGGCGAGGAAACCGGTGTAGTCGCTGTCCGCGCCCAGGCTCTCCACCGGCGGCAGGCTCTCCGGGTCGAAGGGTTCCGGCGGCGGAGCGGCGATGGCCTGCGGTTGCTCCGCCGTGTCCCGCTCCTCCTGCGGTTCGGGGGTCTCGACGGGCGCCGTGCGCGCCTCCTGCTTGCGCCGCGACCAGCGGGACAGGAAGCCTTCCGACCCGTCATCCATGGCGCTGATCCTTTCCAGGATGAGCAACCGGGGCACGGCGGGCCAGCGCCTCCGGGTCGGCGCGGTCGCGCTGGCGCTTGTAAAAGGGCCGTTCGGTGTGGTGGCGGGCCACGAAATCGCGCATCCATTCCGCGAGGTCGGGCGGCAGGGGAATCGCTTCGATCAGGTCGTCGCCCGCGTCGGAATGGGCGTCGACCTCGCCGGGATCGACGGTGACAGCGAGCAGCCGCAGCCCCGGGTCCTCGGCGCTGCGGCGCAGGATGACGTAGAGCATCGGGTGGCCGCCCTTCAGATTCTCGACGTAGTTCTCCGTCTCGCCAGGATGGAGCACGATCTCCGCGACGCCCGCGTAATAGCCGGTGCGCTCCCCGTCCTGTGCCAGCACGGTCCAGGGCGCGCGGTCGGGCAGCGCCGGCAGGGCGCCGGTCACCCGCCAGCGGGCGTCCACCCACGGGTTGTCGATGCGCTGGCGCTCCACCGTGATCCCGACGCCGCGCCGTTCGGCCTGTCCGGTCATGACCGCCTCCCCTCTGCCTTGCGGATCAGCCGCTGTTCCCAGACCCGCCGCACCGGCTCGAAGCCCGCGTCCATCCAGCGGTCGATCCAGGTCAGGAAATGCCGGGTGAAGCTCTCCAGTACCGCCACTGCGTCGGTCTCGCCAAATCCCTCCTCGCGCAGCGCCGTGCGGTCGGGGTGACGTCCGGGGTCGGGGTCGTCGGGGTCGCCCAGCACCTCCAACTCCGCGCCGACCACGGCCCAGGCGGGAAGCCCGTCCTCGGCGCCGGGGCCGAGAGCGACGGTCACCCCGCCGGCCACCGCGCCGTTGAGCAGCAGGCGGCCCGCGCCGTCGAAACGGATGCTTTGGTTCGGCGGCCCCAGCGCCTCCAGCGCGTCGGCCAGCGCGACCAGGGTGACGGCGGCGAGGCCGTCCCCCGCGTCCGGCCGGTCGGGCACCAGCACCACCGCCACGTCCAGCCGGTCGCGCCGGCCCGCGTGGACGAGCGTGCCGGGCGCCGCCCCTTCCGCGGCGAAGCGGCAGGCGGTGGCGAAGGAGCCGCCCGCCTCGGCGGGCCAAGGGCGGAAGATGGGCGGCAAAGTCGGGGCGTCGGTCGGGTCCATGCCCCTGATAACGCACGAACGGGAGGGTTGGTGCCCGCGCCTGTTGGTGAGGGACGGCCTTGTCCCCCCTTGCGCAAAGGAGTTCGCCGCCTTGCTCGCCGCTCTCATTTCTTCCAGCCTTGTCGCCGGGCTGCTGATGACCGGCAACGTCATCGCCCAGGAAGCCACCAAGGAGTCGCTGTCCAACGACATCAAGGTGCAGCAAAGCCAGGAGCCGCCGCCCAACCAGCAGGGCGTCCGCGCGCCGAAGGCCACCACCAGCGGCGAAACCCAGGGGGCGGAGCTTCAGCAGGCCCTGGCCGACGTCCGCCGTGCGCCACCCGACCTCCAGGGCAACCCGGTGCCCCGGCCGAACCAGTGGGCCAGCGAACCCGACATGGGGCACGAGCCGACCCGCTCGGAGAACCCTTCCGACCTGAGCAGCCAGGAGGCGAAGTAGGGCGAAACACCGACGATCCGCAAGGCGCCTTCTTTTCCGCTTGATATGCTCGTATCGAGTATTTATGGTTTTGCTCATAGCGAGCATTAAAGGAATGCGCCATGCGCGATACCACCGGCCTTGCCTACACGCCCGACATCGCCGCGGCGACGCAGCCGATCTACGAGCGCATGAAGCGCGTAGTCCCCGCCGTCGAATGGCCGTTCCACGCCCCGCTGGTCCATGAGATCAACCGCCTGAAGCGGGAACGCAACGCGGTAATCCTCGCCCACAACTACCAGACGCCGGAGATCTTCCACGGCGTGGCCGACATCGTCGGCGACAGCCTGGCGCTCGCCGCCCGCGCGACCGAGACCGACGCCGATGTCATCGTGCTCGCCGGCGTGCATTTCATGGCGGAGACGGCGAAGCTGCTGAACCCGGTGAAGACGGTGCTGATCCCCGACACCGGGGCGGGCTGTTCGCTCGCCGAATCGATCACCTCCGCCGACGTGCGGCTGTTGCGCGAGCGCTATCCGGGCGTGCCGGTGGTCGCCTACGTCAACACCTCGGCCGACGTGAAGGCGGAGGTGGACATCTGCTGCACCTCCGGCAACGCGGTGGAGGTAGTGGAATCGCTGGGCGTCCCGCGCGTCATCATGCTGCCCGATGAGTATCTGGCGAAATACGTCGCCACCCAGACCAGCGTCGAGATCATCGCCTGGAAGGGCCATTGCGAGGTGCACGAGCGCTTCACCGGCGACGAGATCCGCGAGTTCCGCGGGCGCTTCGACGAGTTGATCGTCATCGCCCACCCGGAATGCCCGCCCGACGTCCTGGAGGCCGCGGACTTCGTCGGCTCCACCGCGCGCATGGTCGATTTCGTGGCGGACCGCCGGCCGCCGCGGGTGCTGATGGTCACCGAATGCTCGATGAGCGACAACGTGGCCGCCGCCTCGCCGGAGACGGAGTTCGTGCGGCCCTGCAACCTGTGCCCGCACATGAAGAAGATCACGCTGGCGAACATCCTCGACAGCCTGCGCACGCTGGAACCGCAGGTGACCATCGCGCCGGAGGTCGCCGACCGCGCCCGCCGTTCGGTGGAACGGATGCTGGCGGTAAAGCCGCGCTGATCCCGTATTCCCTCTCCCCTCTAGGGAGAGGGTCAGGGTGAGGGGGTTGCGCTTGTGCCGAACGCACCGCCACGCGCATCCCCCTCACCGGCCCTTCGGGCCACCCTCTCCCCGGAGGGGAGAGGGCTAGATTCTCCATCGAGAGAACCCGCCCATGCCCACCCCTTACACGGTCCGCGATTCGGAGGTGGTCGTCATCGGCTCCGGCATGGCCGGGCTGACCGCCGCCCTGCATCTGGCGCCGCGCGCCGTCACGCTGCTGACCAAGACGCCGGACCTGCCGGGCGGGTCCAGCAACCACGCCCAGGGCGGCATCGCCGCCGCCATCGGTCCCGGCGACGGGCCGGAGGCGCACGCCGCCGACACGGTGGCCGCCGGCGCCGGCTTCGTGGACGCGAACCGCGCCCTGCTGCTGACCCGCGAGGGGGCGGAGCGGGTGCGGGCGCTGCTCCTCGCCGGGCTGCCCTTCGACCGCGGTGCCGACGGCACGCCCCTGCTGGGGCGGGAGGCGGCGCACGGGGCGGCGCGCATCGTCCATGCCGGCGGCGACGCCACAGGGGCGACACTGGTCGCGGCGCTGGCCGAGCGGGTGCGCGCCACCCCGTCGATCCGGGTGGAGAGCGACGCCTTCGCCGTCGATCTGGCGGTGCGCCACGGGCGGGTCTGCGGCGTGCTCGCCTGCCACCCCGAAGGCTGGGTGTTCCACCGCACGCCGCGCGTGGTGCTGGCGACCGGCGGGGTCGGCGGGGCCTACGCCCGCACCACCAACCCGCCGGAGGCGACCGGCGACGGGCTGGCGCTGGCCGCGCGGGCCGGGGCACTGCTCGCCGACGTGGAGTTCGTGCAGTTCCACCCGACGGCGCTCGCCGTGGACGCCGATCCCGCCCCGCTGCTGACCGAGGCGCTGCGCGGCGCCGGGGCGCTGCTGCTCGACCGGCGCGGGGTCCGTTTCATGGCGGCGGAACATCCCTTGGCCGAGCTGGCGCCGCGCGACGTGGTGGCCCGCGCCATCGGCGCCCGCGTCGCGGCGGGGGAGCCGGTGCGGCTGGACCTGCGCCCGGCGCTGGCCGCCAAGCCGGACGGCTTCCCCACCGTGCTGGCGCTCTGCGCCGCCCATGGGCTGGACCCCTGGCGGGAGCCGGTGCCGGTCGCCCCGGCGGCGCATTACCACATGGGCGGGGTGGTCACCGATCCCGCCGGGCGGACCAGCCTGGACGGGCTGTGGGCCTGCGGCGAGGTCGCCTGCACCGGCGTCCACGGCGCCAACCGGCTGGCCAGCAACTCCCTGCTGGAGGCCCTGGTGTTCGGCGCGCGGGTGGCCCGCGACGTCGCCGGGCGGGACCTGCCCCCCCTGCCGCCCGTCGCTCTGCCCGACGCCCCGGCCGTCGCCGGGGGGATCGGGGCCGGCCTGCTCGACGCCATCACCGACGAGTCCCGCCGCACGCTCTACCAAGGTGCCGGGCTGGTCCGCGACGGGGTGGGGCTGCTGGCCGCCCGGCGCAAGCTGGACCGGCTCGCCGTGGCGCTCGACGCGCTGTGCGGCGGCGGCCCGGCGGACCTCGCCGCCGTCCGCCGCTGGGGCGAGGCGCGCAACCGCCTGCTGGCCGGGCGGCTGATCGTCCACGCAGCGCTCGCCCGCAGCGAAAGCCGCGGGGCGCATTTCCGCACCGATTTCCCTCAGGAAGACCCGGCGGCGCAGCGCCACCGCTTCACCCTCACCGACCTGACCGGGGCCGCCGGCCCCCTTTCCGGAGACGCCGCATGCTCCATCCTCTGACCTATGAACCGATCGTCCGCGCCGCCCTGGCGGAGGACCTCGGGCGGGCCGGCGACATCACCACCGACAGCATCGTCCCGGCGGACGCCGTGGCGACGGCACGGGTGGCCGCGCGCAAGGACGGGCGCGTCGCCGGGCTGGAGGTCGCCCTGTCCGCCTTCCGCACCCTCGACCCGGCGGCGGAACTGCGGGTGGAGCACGGCGACGGCGCCGACGTGGCCCCCGGCGACACCATCGCCACCGTGACCGCCCGCGCCCGCGCCCTGCTGACGGCGGAGCGCACGGCGCTGAACCTGCTGGGCCGCCTGTCGGGCATCGCCACCGCGACCCGCGCGCTGGTCCGGGAGGTTGACGGGACCCGCGCCCGCATCGTCTGCACCCGCAAGACCACCCCCGGCCTGCGCGTCCTGGAGAAGCAGGCGGTGCGGCTGGGCGGCGGCTTCAACCACCGCTTCGGGCTCGACGACGCGGTTCTGGTCAAGGACAACCACATCGCCGTGGCCGGCGGCATCCGCCCGGCGGTCGAGCGCGTCCGCGCCGCCATCGGCCACATGGTGAAGGTGGAGGTTGAGGTCGACACGCTGGCCCAGTTGGAGGAGCTGCTGACCCTGCCGGTCGACGTCGTTCTGCTCGACAACATGGACCCGCAGACGCTGCGCCGCGCCGTCGCCATGGTCGACGGCCGCATGGTGACCGAGGCGTCGGGCAACGTCACCCTGTCCACCGTTCGCGCCATCGCCGAGGCGGGCGTCGACATGATCTCGGTCGGCTGGCTGACCCACAGCGCGCCGAACCTGGACGTCGGGCTGGATATGTAGGGTGGGCGTCCCCCGACCTGTCGTCGCGGACGCGGACGGTGTACGGTCTTGCCGGTGGCAACAACGGCGGACCGAAGGCGCGCAGGATGTCGGACCTCAAGCTCAACCTCGGCTGCGGCGACACGCGGCTTCCCGGCTATGTGAATGTGGACAAGTACGGCACCTTCGGGCCGGACATCCAGGCCGACCTGGAAGCCGTGCCCTGGCCGTTCGAGACGGACAGCGTCGCCGACATCCAGCTCATCCACGCGCTGGAGCATATGGGCCAGACGACCGGGCAGTTCCTGAACATCATGACGGAGATGCACCGCGTCTGCCGGCACGGCGCGCGGATCACCATCAAGGTGCCGCACCCGCGCAGCGACGGGTTCCTCGGCGACCCGACCCATGTCCGGCCGATCACGCCCAACGTGCTGAGCCTGTTCTCGATGGAGGAGAACCGGAAATTCATCGAGCGCGGCTGGCCCAACACCCGGCTGGCCATGCATCTGAACGTGGATTTCCGCATCCTGTCGGTCGGCTACAAGCTGATGCCGCGCTGGCAGCAACGGCTGAAGGCGGGACAGGTCACGAACCAGGACATCGCCGAGGCCATCGAGAGCCAAAACAACGTGGTCGATGAGATCACCATCCTGCTGGAGGCGGTGAAGGACGCCGCCTGACCCGGCCGCGGCGTCCAAACCTCCCTCATCTCCCCCCGGCCTCAGGGACGGGATCGAACCTGCGAAGCGGCGGCCGTCACTCCGCCGGGTGGCCCATGAAGTTGCGGTACTGCACGGTGTTGTCCTGGCTCAGCCGGACCGAGGGGGCGGCGTAGGTCTGGTCGGCGGTGCGGCCGAGCGTGCCCTCCAGGATCACGCTGGCGCCGATGGCGAGGACGACCGCGGTGGCCAGGGCCATTCCGAACGCTTTCATGACGCTTCCCTCCTGCTGTGGACCGGAGCGGACGATGGAGCGGGCTGCGGGGCGGCGCCGATCCCGGAAATGCCGCGCGCGCCCTCCGCCACGGCGCCTTCGGCCTTGGCGATGCGGGTGTAGAGCGCCAGCGCCTGTGCCACCACCTGATCCATGTTGTAGTAGCGGTAGGTCGCCAGCCGCCCGACGAAATGGACGTTCGGCGTCGCGTCGGCCAGTTCCTGGTACTTGCGGTAGAGGGCCGCGTTCTCCGCGCGGGGGATCGGGTAGTAGGGGTCGCCCTCCGCCGACGGGTATTCGTAGGTCAGGCTGGTCCGCGGGTTGGTCTGGCCGGTCAGATGCTTGTATTCGGTGATGCGGGTGTGCGGCACCTCCTCGCCGGGGTAGTTCACCACGGCGACGGGCTGGAACCATTCCTGATCGACCGTCTCGTGCCGGAAGGTCAGGGAACGGTAGGGCAGCTTGCCGAAACGGTACTCGAAATACTCATCCACCGGGCCGGTGAAGATCAGGTTGCGGTAGCGCGCGTCGCGCACCACGTCGCGGAAATCGGCGCCCAGGCGGATGGTGATGTTCGGGTGGTCGAGCATGTTCTCGAACATCCGCGTGAAGCCGTGCAGCGGCATGTTCTGGAAGCTGTCGCCGAAATAGCGGTCGTCGTCGTTGGTCCGCGTCGGCACCCGCGCCGTCACCGCCTTGTCGAGGTCCGAGGGGTCGAGGCCCCATTGCTTGCGCGTGTAGCCGCGGAAGAACTTCTCGTACAGTTCCCGCCCGACCGCGCCGACCACCACGTCCTCCGAGGTGCGGACGTCAGCCACCGGTTCCGCGCGGCTTTTGAGGAACTCCGCCACGCCGGCCTCGTCGAGGTCCAGCCCGTACAGTTTGTTGACCGTCGTCCGGTTGATCGGGATCGGGACGAGCTGCCCGTCCACATGGGCGAGCACCCGGTGCTCGTAGGGGCGCCACTGGGTGAAGCGGGACAGATAGTCCGCCACCGGCTGCGAATTGGTGTGGAAGATGTGCGGGCCGTAGCGATGGATCAGCACGCCCGCGTCGTCGTGATGGTCGTAGGCGTTGCCGCCGATGTGCGGGCGCCGATCGATCAGCAGCACCCGCTTGCCCAGCCCCGCCGCCAGCCGCTCCGCCAGCACGCTGCCGGCGAAACCGGCGCCGACGATCAGGTAATCGAAAACCGCCGGCCCGTCCGTCCGCCCCACATAAGCCGGAGCGGCTCCATCGAAATCACGCATAAGGTCTGCCTTCCTCGTCCCGCCAAAAGGCGGACGAGCGGGGCAAGCCGTCCGGCGCCCCACCCGTCCGCACATCCTGCGAACGGTGGAAGCCGCCGGTGGTTCCGGAGGAAGACGGTCGAGAAGGAGGTACCGATGCAGGGTACCTCCGGTGGCATCACCCCCCGAAGACGGTGTTCAGCTGCGCGCCGACGCGGACGAAGGTGGTCCGCTTCGACACCTCCTTCAGCTTGGTGGCGCCGATGTAGGTCATCATGCTGCGCACGCCGCCCATGATCTCCTGCATCGTGCCGTCGATCGGTCCGCGGTAGGGCACCTCCACGGTCTTGCCCTCCGATGCGCGATAGGAGGCGACGCCGCCCGCGTACTTGTGCATCGCCGTGTCGGACGACATGCCGTAGAAGGTCATCGCCACCGGCACCTTCTGCCCGCCGCGCTCCTCGTAGCGGATGTCGCCCTCGCACTCGTCGTGGCCGGCCAGCATGCCGCCGAGCATCACGAAGTCCGAACCGGCGCCGTAGGCCTTGGAGATGTCGCCCGGCACCGTGCAGCCGCCGTCGCCGCAGACCTGCCCCTTCAGCCCGTGGGCGGCGTCGGCGCATTCGATGATGGCGGAAAGCTGCGGATAGCCGACGCCGGTCATCTTGCGCGTCGTGCAGACCGACCCCGGCCCGATGCCGACCTTGATGATGTCGGCCCCGGCGAGCACCAGCGCCTCGGTCATGTCGCCGGTCACCACGTTACCGGCCATGATGACCATGTCCGGGTTCTCCGTCCGCAACCGGCCGATGACGCGCACGAAGCGTTCCGTGTAGCCGTTGGCGACGTCCAGGCAGAGCTTGGCCACCGGAGCCTTGGCCTTCACCGCCTGGAACTTGTCGTAGTCGGCCTCCGTCGTGCCCAGCGAGTAGAAGACGTTGGCCGTGTCCTCGTCGCGGAAGAAGGGGATCAGGGCGTCGGCCGGGTAGTGCTTGTGCAGCGCGGTCATCGCGCCGAAGCGCGCCAGGGCGCGGGCGACGGCCATGGTGCCGACCACGTCCATGTTGGCCGCGATCAGCGGGAAGCCCGTCCATTCCAGCCCGCTGTGGACGAAGCGGAAGGTCCGCTCGATGTCCACGTCGTTGCGGCTTTCCAGGGTGCTGCGCTTCGGGCGGATCAGCACGTCCTTGAAGTCCAGCTTCAGATCGTTCTCGATGATCACCGGCGGGTCGTCCTTGTCATTATGGGGGCGGGCCGTTGCCCCCTCCCCGGCCCTCCCCCGCTTCGCAGGGGAAGGAGATTAAAGTCCCCTCCCCTGCGCAGCGGGGGAGGGTTAGGGTGGGGGCAAGGTCAGCACCAGTGCAGCCTCACCCCTCGCTCAGCATCTCCAACAGCGACAGCGCCACAACCTCCGTCGCCTTGAACAGGTCGGACAGCGGCAGGCGCTCGTCGGCGCGGTGGGCGTTGGCCTCCTCGATGGTGTGGGGGCCGGCGCCGAACAGCGCGATGGACACGCCCGCGTCGGAGTAATGGCGCGCGTCGGTGTAGAGCGGCACGCCCTTGGTCTCCACCGGCTCGCCCATCACGCGGCTGGCGTGGGCGCAGAGGACGGCGGCCAGCCGGTCGGTGCCGGGCAGCGGAGTCAGCGGGCGGGCCAGCAGGATGCGGCGAATCTCCACACGGGCCTTCGGAAAAGCCTTGGCCGCGTCGGCGATGACCGCGCGCAACGACTCCTCCACCGTCTCCGGCGCCTCCTCCGGGATCATGCGGCGGTCGAGGCGCAGGGTCACGCGGTCGGGGACGACGTTGGTGTTGATGCCGCCCTTGATGAGGCCGACCGTCAACTGCGGCGATCCGATGCCGCCCACCGCCGATACGGTGCCGGCGTAGCCCTTGCGGTGCTCGTAGAGCGCGGCGAGGATCGCGGTCGTCGCCTCCAGCGCGTCGATGCCGGTCATCGGCAGGGCGGCGTGTGCCGACTTGCCGGTGACCTCGACCTCCAGATGCAGGCAGCCGTTGTGGGCGGTGACGACGCCGTAGCTGAAGCCCGCGGCGATGGCGAAGTCCGGCTTGGTCAGCCCCTCGTCGAGCAGCCATTTCGGCCCGATCTCGCCGCCGGCCTCCTCGTCGTAGGTCAGGTGCAGTTCCACCGTGCCGCGATCCAGACCGGCCTTCTCCAGCGCCAGCAGCGCGTAGGTGTAGGTCACGAAGTCGGACTTCGAGACGGCGACGCCGCGCCCGTACATCCAGCCGTCCACCACCTCCGCCCCGTAGGGGTCGCGGGTCCAGCCCTCGCCCGGCGGCACCACGTCGCCGTGGGCGTTCAGCGCCACGGTCGGCCCGTCGCCGAAGCGGTGGCGCACGATCAGGTTGGTGGCGGAGATCATGCCGTTGGCCCGCACCAGCTCCGCCGGGACCGGGTGACGCTCCACCGTCAGGCCCATGGCCTCCAGCAACTCGGCGGCGCGCTCCGCGTGGGGGGCGCAGTCACCGGCCGGGTTGTCGGAAGGCACCTTGACCAGTTCGGCCAGGAAGCGGACCTGCTCGTCGCGGGTCCGCTCCAGGAAAGCGCGGATGGCCTTTTGGGCGGTGTCGGTCATCGTGTCGGGGTCTCGTGCTCGAAGTGGCGGATGATGTCCAGGAGGATCCGCACCGACAGGTCGGCGTCCTCCGCGGTGATGGATTCGGCAGGGTTGTGGCTGATGCCGCCCGCGCAGCGGACGAACAGCATGCCCATCGGCAGCACGCCGGCGAAGGCCATGGCGTCGTGCCCGGCACCGCTGGGCAGCGACAGGGGGCGGACGCCGGCGCGGGTCACGGCGGCCTCGATCTGCCGCCGGATGCCGGGGGAGCAGGGGGCGGCCGCCGCGTCGTGGGTGGTCTCCACGGCCAGTTCCACGCCGCGGCGGGCGGCGATCGCTTCGAAGTCGGCGAGGATGGCCGCGCAGGCGTCCCGCCGCACGGCATCCTCCGGCGCGCGGACGTCGAGGGTGAAGGCGGCCTCGCCGGGGATGACGTTGACCGCTCCCGGCTTCGCCTCGATCCGCCCCACCGTCGCCACCAGCCCGGCGTCGGAGGCCGCGGCCACCCGCTCCGCCGCCAGGGTCATCTCGGCGGCGGCGGCCAGCGCGTCGCGGCGCAGCGCCATGGGCACCGTGCCGGCGTGGCCGGCCATGCCGCGCAGCCGGACGGCGAAGCGCGTGGCGCCGTTGATGGCCGTGACGATGCCGACCGGCAACCCTTCCGCCTCCAGCACCGGCCCCTGTTCGATGTGAACCTCCAGGAAGGCCAGCGCCTCCCCCGGCTTGCGGGCCGCCGCGGCGATGGCCTCGGGGTCGCCGCCGAAGGCGCGCAGCGCGTCGGCCATGCGCACGCCGTCGCGGTCCCGCGTCTCCAGCGCCGCCGGGTCGAAGCGGCCGGCCACGGCGCGGCTGCCGGTCAGGGTCACCGGGAAGCGCACCCCCTCCTCGTCGCCGAAGCCCAGCACCTCGATGGCGAAGGGCAGGCGCTCGCCGCGCCGGTCCAGCTCCGCCACCGCCGCGACGGCGGCGAGCACGCCCAGATTCCCGTCATACCGGCCGGCGTTGCGCACCGTGTCGATGTGGGAGCCGATCAGCAGGGCCGGCGCGCCCGGCACGGTCCCCTCGTAGCGGCCGACCACCGTGCCCGCCGGGTCGAGCCGGGCGTTCATCCCGGCCTTGCCCATCAATTCCATCAGCCAGTCCGCGGCGGCGCGGTGCTGCGGGGTCAGGAACAGGCGGGTCAGCAGCCCTGGCTCCTCCGTGAAACCGGCGAAGGCGTCCAGCCGCGCCATCAGGTCCGCGCCGAACGCCGTCATGGCCCGATGTCCTTGGGAAGCAGATCCTTGAGACGCAGCCAGGTGATGCGCTCGACCTGGGCCAGCGCCGTGGCGAACTCCTCCTCCGGACCGTTGGACAGGCGGGTCTCGAACGCCTCCAGGATGTCGGCGCGGCTGCGGCCCTTGACCGCCAGGATGAAGGGGAAGCCGAAGCGCGCCTTGTAGGCGTCGTTCAATTCGGTGAAGCGGGCGAACTCCTCGGGCGTGCAGCGGTCCAGCCCGGCGCTCGCCTGCTCCGCCGTGCTGTCGGCGGTCAGTTCGCCGCGCAGCGCCAGCCGGCCCGCCAGATCGGGGTGGGCGTTCAGCAGCGCCAGCTTCCGGTCATGGTCGGCGGCGCGCAGGACGACGACCATGGCGGCGTGCAGCCCGTCCGCGTCGTCCGGCACGTTTCCGGCATCCCAGGCGCCTTCGGCGACCCAGGGCGAATGTTCGAACACGCCGCCGAATCGGGCGACGAAACTTGCACGGTCCATCTCGCTCGGTCGCATCCCGGCCTTCCCTGATCGGTCCCCTGCCCCGCAGCATAACCGCAATCGCCGAGGTCCGCTTTTTCGATCCGTTTGAAAGTCTTTTTGCGCAGGCCCCGTTCGGACCCCGCGGCGGTGCGGCATGGGGTGCGGTATAAGGTCTCTTCGCGGCATTCCACGGCGAGGAGAGAGACCCATGTCCGGAAGCGGGCGCCTGACCACCCATGTTCTCGACACGACGCACGGCCGGCCCGGCGCCGGGATCGCCGTCACCCTCTACCGCATCGACGGGGAGCGGCGGGAGCGGCTGACCCGGACCCGCACCAACGCCGATGGGCGCTGCGACGCGCCGCTCCTCGCCGGGGCCGACCTGACGCCGGGGGTCTATGAGCTGGTGTTCGAAGCCGGCGACTATTTCCGCGCCTCCGGCCTGGAGATCCTCGAACCCGCCTTCCTCGACGTGGTGCCGATCCGCTTCGGCGTCGCCAACGCGGACCAGCACTATCACGTGCCGCTGCTCGTCTCCCCCTACAGCTACTCGACCTACCGGGGAAGCTGATCGGTCCAGGCGGCGAGCAGGCGGCGCTCCTCCGGCGTGATCCCGGTGACGTTTCCGGGGGGCATCGCGTCGGACAGCGCCGCCCAGACGCGGATCTGGGGCGCGTGGCGGCTGATCGACTCCGCGCTGTCCAGCGTCACGCCGCGCGGCGCCACGCCGATCCCTTCCCACACCGGCTGCGCCGCGTGGCACATGGAGCAGCGGGAGAGCACCACCTCCTCCACCTGCGCGAACTCGACTTTGACCGGCGCGGCGGCGCTCTCGGTCCGCGTGCCGGCGGCGCTCACGCCCACGATGACGGCGACGCCCGCGGCGGCCACCGCCCAGGTCCACCAGGGCGTCGGCTTGCCGGCGTGGCGGCTGTTGAAGAAATGGCGGATCACCGCCCCCACCACCAGCACCACAGCAACGATCACCCAGCTGTAGCGCGTGCCGAAGGCCAGCGGGTAGTGGTTTGAGATCATCAGGAAGACGACCGGCAGCGTCAGGTAGTTGTTGTGCAGCGAGCGCTGCTTGGCCTGCTTGCCCAGCGCCGGGTCGGGAACCTGTCCCGCCTTCATGGCGGCGACGGCCTTGGTCTGGTTGGGGATGATGATGCGGAAGACGTTGGCCGACATCATCGTGCCGATCAGCGCCCCGACATGAAGCATCGCCGCCCGCCCGCTGAAGAGGTGGCTGAGGCCCCAGGCGACCAGCACCAGGAAGACGAAGCCCGCCGCCGCCAGCTTCACGTCGTCCTTGCCCAGCGGCGACTTGCACAGCCGGTCATAGACGTGCCAGCCCATGCCGAGAGCGCCCAGGCTGAGCAGCACCGCGCCCCACCAGGGGATGTCCAGCACCGCCGGGTCGATCATGTAGAGCGCGGCGCCGTGGTAGTAGAGCACCGACAGCAGCGCGAAGCCGCTGAGCCAGGTGGCGTAGGCTTCCCATTTGAACCAGGTCAGCTTTTCCGGCAGCTCCGGCGGGGCGACCGTGTATTTCATCATGTTGTAGAAGCCGCCGCCGTGGACCTGCCACGCCTCCCCCGCCACGCCGGGGGGCAGGCCGTCGCGCCGCCGCAGGGACAGGTCCAGGTGGATGAAATAGAAGCTCGACCCGATCCAGGCGATGGCCGTGATGACGTGCAGCCAGCGCACCAGAACGTTGACCCACTCCCAGACGATCGGCTCCATGCGTCACGGCCTCTTCCGTTCGGTGATCCTCACCCTGAACTCTACGGTTGCCGCAGCGCAGCGGGGAAGCGGATGCGTGCGCCAGCACTTTCAAAAAAAACGGAAAGGTGGGAGGATTCTCTATGGCGTGTGGGGAAAGGGCCAAGCGTGGCGCTGCTGGAGAACATGCGGGTGTTCGTGCGGGTGGTGGAGCTGGGCAGCCTGTCCGCCGCCGGGCGCAGCCTGCGCCTGTCGCCCGCCGTGGTCAGCCACCGGCTGCAAAGCCTGGAGGAGCATCTGAACGCCCGCCTGCTCAACCGCACCACCCGGCAGGTGCAGTTCACCGAGGCCGGCAAGGTCTTCTTCGAGCATTGCCTGGAGGTGCTGGAGGCGGCGGAACGGGCGGAGAGCAGCGTCGGCGCCATCGGCGGGGCGCCGGTGGGCAGCCTGCGGGTGACGGCGCCGCTGGGCTTCGGCCGGCGCATCCTGGCCCCGATGGTGCCGCGTTTCCGCGCCGCCTACCCCCAGGTGGATGTGCGGCTGCGCCTGTCCGACCATCTGCTGGACCTGCTGCGGGAGGCGACCGACGTCGCGATCCGCATGGCGCCGCTGAAGGATTCCAGCTTCGTCGCGCGCAAGATCGCCGACCTGCCGCGGGTGCTCTGCGCCGCCCCCGCCTACCTGGAGCGGCGGGGCGTGCCGGCCCGGCCGGAGGATCTGCTGTCCCACCACTGCCTGCTGCTGCGCTTTCCCGGCTCGCAGCAGTTCCAGTGGACGCTGACCACGCCGCAAGGCCCGATGACCCTGCCGGTGTCCGGCCAGTTCGACGCCGACGACGGCGACGTGCTGACCGGCTGGGCGCTGGCCGGGGAAGGAATCGTGCTGAAGCCGCTGTGGGAGGTCGCCGACCATCTGCGCCGCGGGGAGCTGCGCGTCGTCCTGCCGCACTGCCCGCCGGAGCCGGTGACGCTCGCCGTGCTCTACCCCCACCGCAACCTGCTGCCCGCCAAGATCCGCGTCTTCATCGACTTCTTCGCGGAGCAGGCGCGCGCCGCCCTGGCGGACACGGAAATGGCCGGAGCGGAACCCAATGCCGCGCCCTGACCGTTCCCGCATTTCCCCCGCTTTTCCAACGGCGTGCTATGATGCCGCCCCGCCGCGCGGCGGGGTTCGCCGCAGGGAAGGACGAGAATGACCGCACAGCCGCCCGCCAAGCCGTTTCCGCCGAAACCCGCCAAACCCATCCGCAAGAAGACCCGCCGCGCCACCGAGCGGCTGACCATGACGGACGTGGCCAACGCCGCCGGCGTGTCGCCCAGCACCGTCTCGCTCTATCTGCGCAAGCCGGAGGCGGTGTCGGAGGAGCTGGCGACCCGCGTGCGGACGGTGATCGACCAACTCGGCTACGTGCCGAACCTCGTGGCGGGCAGCCTCGCCGCGGCGAAGAGCCGGACGGTGGGGGTGATTCTGCCCTCCATCACCAACTCCTTCTTCGCGGAAACCTACAACACGCTGCAAAGCGCCTTCCAGACCGCCCATTACCAGACGCTGCTGGGCGTCAGCGAGTTCGATCCGGAGCGGGAGGAGGAGCTGATCCGCGCCTTCCTCGCCTGGTCGCCCGCCGCGGTGGTGGTCACCGGCCTGCACCACACCGAGCGGACGCGCGCCATGCTGCGCTCCTCCGGCGTGCCGGTGGTGGAGATGTGGGACATCCCTTCCGCCCAGACCCCGGCGGTGGACATGACGGTCGGCTTCTCCCACTTCGAGGTCGGGCGGCGGCAGGCCAGCCACCTTTACGACCAGGGCAGCCGCAAGGTCGCCTACATCGGCGCCGCCGTGCACCAGGACATGCGCGTGCGCAGCCGCACCGACGGCTATGAGGACGAGGTGCGCCGCCGCGGCCTGCACGAGCCGATCGCCTTCACCGCCCCCGACACCGCCTCCACCCCCGTCGGCATCTGGCTGATCGACGAGGTGTTCGCCCTGCATCCCGACATCGACGGGGTTGTCTGCTCCAACGACGCCATGGCGCTGGGCGTGCTGTTCGAAGCGAACCGGCGCGGGCTGAGCGTGCCCGACGATCTGGCGGTGATCGGCTTCGGCGACCTGACCTTCAGCGCCGCCTGCCTGCCGCCGCTGTCCACCGTCCGCCCACCGCAGCGCGAGATCGGCGAACTGGCCGCCGGCCAGATCCTGGCCCGGCTGAACGGCACCACGGTGGCCCAGCCGCATCATGGGCTGGATTGCGAATTGGTCGTCCGCGACAGCACCCGCCCGGACGCGGCGGCGGGCGTGGAGCGGCAGACGGCGGGGTGAGTTTATCCCGGAAGGACAGGGCCGACGATTGTCCCTTGTCCACGGTTCGTTCCCCTGCTTCCTTCCGGCCCATTGTGATCAACACACCGGATTTGCGTGATGGATGGAGCCGCGGTGATCCGCGCCACCCTGCCGACGCTGCCGGACACGCCCGGCGTCTACCGGATGATCGGGGCGGACGGGCGCATCCTGTATGTCGGCAAGGCGAAGAACTTGAAACGCCGGGTGGCCAGCTACACCCGGACGGACGGGCTGCCCAACCGCACCCGCCGCATGGTGGCGCTGACCCGCTCCATGGAATTCGTCACCACCCACACCGAGGCGGAGGCCCTCCTGCTGGAGGCGAACCTGATCCGCCGCCTGCTGCCGCCCTTCAACGTGCTGGTGAAGGACGACCGGTCCTTCTCCTACATCGCGCTCGGCGAGGGTCACGAATTCCCCAGGCTGATGCACCATCGCGGCAGCGCCGATCGGCATGGCAGGAAGCGCGACCTGTTCGGCCCCTACGCCTCCCCCGCCCTGGTCGGCATGACCATCGGGGCGTTGCAGCGCGCCTTCCTGCTGCGCAACTGCGACGACGCCACCTTCACCGCGCGCACGCGGCCCTGCCTCCAGCACCAGATCAAGCGCTGCTCCGCCCCCTGCGTCGGCCGCGTTTCGGCGGAGGAGTACGCCACGCAGATGCAGGGCGTGCGCGACGTGCTGACCGGGCGCAGCGCCGCCGTCCAGGCGGAGTTCGCCCGCCACATGATGGACTGCTCCGACCGGCTGGCCTACGAGGACGCCGCCCGCTGGCGCGACCGCATCCGCGCCCTGACCGCCCTGCAAAGCCGCCAGGACATCAATCTGGAAGGCGTGCTGGAGGACGCCGACGTGCTGGCCGTCCATGCCGAGGGCGGGACCGCCTGCATCCAGGCCTTCTTCTTCCGCGGCGGGCGCAACCAGGGCACCCGCGCCTTCTTCCCTCGGCACGACGGGGAGGAGGAGCCCGCCGCGATCCTCGCCGCCTTCGCCGCGCAGCTCTACGAAGGGACGCCACCGCCCCGCCACCTGCTGCTCAGCCACGCCATCCCGGAGCGCACCCTGCTGGCCGAGGCGCTGACGCTGACCGCCGGGCGGCGGGTGGAGGTCGAGGTGCCCCAGCGCGGTCCCAAGCGCCGCGTCGTCGAGCACGCCCTGACCAACGCGCGCGAGGCACACGGGCGGCGCATGGCCGAACGCTCCGCCCAGGGCAAGCTGCTGGCCGGGGTGGCGCGTGTCTTCGGACTTCCGAAGACTCCGGCCCGTATCGAGATCTACGACAACTCGCACATCCAGGGGTCCTTTCCGGTCGGCGCCATGGTGGTCGCCGGGCCGGAGGGCATCCAGCGCAACGCGGGGCGCCGCTTCCACATCAAGGACCCCGCCGCCGCGGGCGACGACTGCGCGATGCTGCGCGAGGTGCTGGCCCGCCGCTTCGGGCGCGCGCTGCGCGAGGACCCGCAACGCAGCGGCGGCCAATGGCCCGATCTGGTGCTGATCGACGGGGGCTTGGGCCAGTTGAACACCGCCCGCGCGGTGCTGGACGGGCTGGGCATCGCGGGCGTGCCGCTGGCCGCCATCGCCAAGGGTCCGGACCGCGACGCCGGGCGCGAGCGCTTCTTCCTGCCGGACCGCGAGCCCTTCCGGCTGGAGCCCAACGACCCGGTGCTGTACTTCCTGCAGCGGCTGCGCGACGAGGCCCACCGGACAGCCATCGACGCCCACCGCACCCGCCGCCTGAAGGCGATGGACCACACCCGCATCGACGGCATCCCCGGCGTCGGCCCGTCGCGCAAGAAGGCCCTGCTGCACCATTTCGGCAGTTCCACCGCGGTGGCCTCGGCCGGGCTGAAGGATCTGGAGGCCACCCCCGGCATCAGCGCGGCGCTGGCCCGGCGGGTGTTCGAGCATTTTCATGGGTGAGCCGCTGGCCCCCACCCCGGCCCTCCCCCGCTAACGCAGGGGAGGGAGACACACGCGAAGCTGCGCCAGTCCCCTCCCCTGCGAAGCGAGGGAGGGTTAGGGTGGGGGCACAGTACCGCCCGAATTATTCCAAGGACACCGATGCAGCCGCCGCTCATCAGTCCTGCGTTTGTGCGGATTTTGGTTAGTGCTTCCTTAACCCAGCGGGATCATGGTCCGCCCACCGCAAACAGAGCATATGCACAAGGCGCCTGACCATGGGCCAGAAGACCATCAAGTTCTCCGACAAGAACGGCTACCGCGACGTCGAACTCGACAGCCTGCCGCGCAACGTGCGCGCCGCCGTCACCGACATGGCCGCGAAGAACCCCGTCGCCAGCATCATCGTCGACCAGACGGGCATGCTGTACCGGATTCACCTGACCGAGCCGGCGAACGTCTATCTGGACGTGCTCTCGGTCGCCTGAACCGCGGCACTCCATAAGGTTCAGGAACAACGGCGGCGCACCCGGTGCGCCGCCGTTTCCATTTCAGCGTGCCGTTATGAGTATGCCGTCACGAGCGTTCCGTCACTCCGGCAGGACGGACACCGTGCGGTCCAGGGCATCGCGCGGAACCGTCGAGCCGAAACCGGACAGGATCGCGCGGGCGTGCCCCGGTGCCAAGCCGGTCATCCGGGCCAGATCGCCGGCGTCCAGCCCCTGCTGTTCGGCGGCGTGGCGGATGCGGGTGATGGCGTCGCGTTTCTCCGTGCGGTCCATGGCGCTGCTCCGTTTGCGGATGTGATGGGTCATGCGGTCCTCCTGTGCCGACGGGCAGGGAGAGGCGGGTTTGCGGCTCCTCAGTGCGGGCGGCCTTCCAGGCGGCGCAGCGCGCGGTCGAGCGTGCTCACGGGCATCATGAACACGGTGCCGTCCAGAACCGCCCGGACATCCTCGATGTCCAGGCCGGTGGCGGCTGCCACGCCACGCTCGTCCAGGCCGCGGTCCTCGGCGATCACGGCGATCCAGCCCGCCAGCGTGCGGGCCTGGGCCATCCGGGCGGGGTCCGTCAGCGGGTGACGGTGCGCCGATCGGCTGCGGCCTCGGGGGTCCGCAAGGTCGGTTGGGGTTAGCATGGGCTCCTCCCAAAGAGCATTGGCCGGATCATTCGGCCTTCTTTTTCGGGCTATCGTGCGCTTCCTCCGTCCTGCGCACAATCCATCCATCGGCGTAATGCCCTTCGCCCGATGCCCCCTGGCAAAAGGTTCTGCGACGAAAAGTCCCGATTCCGTGCCGCCACGTTCAGGCTCCCATCCAGCGCCGCGTCGGCCCGGTGTCCACATGGACGAAGTTCCGCTTGGCGTAGCAGCCCGCCCCGCCGTCGCCGAAGGACAGGGCGCAACGGTAGAGGTCCACCGCGCGCCGTCCCTGCAGGCGCAGGTCGACCGCCCGCCCCTGCAGATGCAGGCTGCCCGTCGCCGCCCCTTTGACGCGGCGGTTGGTTTCCTTGGAGCGGAAGGCCGACAGCACCTCGAACGGATGCTGGCTGTCCAACTTCTCCTGCATCTCCGACAGACGATTCAGCAGGGCGAGATCGATGCGGTGGCAATCGTCGCTGCGATGGTCGCGCAGCACCCAGTCGATGCGGGCCATCGCCTCCGCGATCGGGCGCCCCTCCGCCCAGTAGACGCCGTCGAAGCCTTCTCCCGTCAGGCAGTTGTAGATCCGCAGCGTGCGCTCCGGTGCCGGTTCCCACGCCGCCGCGCTGCGGCTGTTGCAGACGCCGATCGCGACGGCGGCTCCCAGCCCGAAGATGCCGCGGCGCGTCAGCGCGGACGCGGCGGGCTGGTCCATCGGGGATTTCTGGGGAAACGTTTGAAGGTGAGGGGTCGGATAGCGGCGCGACGGAACGTTCAGAGACGACAAGAAAGACGAAGACAAAAAAGGCATGGAACCACCGGTGCGTTGCGTTACCGAAGCCGAGAACAGGGAAAACCGGGAAATGTCGGCACGCCTTATCGACGGCGGGGGATGCGCGTCGGTGAGCCGGGCGTGCCGCGGGGACGGGAGAAACCTTCAGCCAGTGTTCGGGCTCTCCCGTGTCGAGTCCCCTGTCCGGCGGCGGGTAACCCGGACAACCGCCCGACCGTTCCGCCGCGGCGGGTAGCATACGGTAGTTTACGCCCCGTTCGGCGGGGGTGGCTCCCGCCGCCTTCGGACGTGCGGCGACATCCTTTGGATAGGCGCCCTACCCCAACGATCAGAGAAACGGGCGGACTTCGGGAACATGATCCGTCCTAAAAGCACAGGGCCAATGGACATCAGTTTTTCCCGATGAAAGAATGCCGCCAACACCTCGACCCACCCCTTTTGAGAAAGATCGCCTGTGGTCTTTCTCAACGTTCGGGAGACGTCACGAATGACCGAGGAAACTCCGCCCGCGCAGGGGTGGGCATTGGATGATCGTGCCGTCAGGACCCAGCTTGAGCGGATATTGGCGAGCGACCATTTCGACGCGTCGGACCGCAACCGCCGCTTCCTGCGCTATGTGGTCGAGGAGTGCCTGGACGGGCGGGCGCAGCAAATCAAGGCCTACTGCATCGCCGTCAGCGTCTTCAACCGAGAGCCGAGCTTCGACCCGCAATCCGATCCCATCGTGCGGTTGGAGGCCGGGCGGCTGCGCCGCAGCCTGGAGCATTACTATCTGACCGCAGGCCGTGACGACCCGATCCGCATCGTCGTCCCGAAGGGCGGCTATGCCCCCCGCTTCGAACGGCTGAACGGCGATCCGTCCCCTGCCCTGCCCACCCCTCACGCCATTCCGGCGGCGGAAGCAGTGCGCAGGCCCGTTTCCCTGCGCGTCGCCGGATTGGCCGCTGTGGTGCTGATCGCCGTCGGGCTGGCCGGCTTGCTGGTCGGACGAAACCTCGCCCCACCCATCGACGTGGAAGAGGCCCTGGCGCTCGGTCCGCATCCGATCGCGGCCAGCGCGGAGTCGAGGGGGAACGAGCCGGTGCTGCCCCAATCGACGATGCTGTCGGCGGCCCCGCCGGTGGCGGTCGATGCATCGATGACCCTCGTCGTCGGCCCCTTCCGCACCACCGGCCAGTCGGCGGAGGACGGCGCGCTCGCCGCCATGCTGACCGACGAGATTGCCAACAGCCTCGCCAACCGGACCGATCTTCCGGTGCGGATCGCCCCGCCGCCCACCGCCACCCTGCCCCAGCAAGGATTTCGCCTGTCCGGAAGCCTTCAGGGGCATGATACGGCGGTGCGTCTGGTCGTGCACTTGACCGACCTCGCCACCGGGGCGGTGCTGTGGTCCAGCAGCCTGGACCGGACAGTCGGGCCGGAGGGAGCGCCCACCCCACAAGCCTTGGCGGCCGGCATCGTTGAGCCGCTGACCGCTGCGCAGGGCCCGCTGCTGCCGGTTGCCACCGCGCGTCTGCGCACCAAACCGACCACCAGCCTGTCGCCGCGCGAGTGCGCCTTCCTCGCCACCGGTCGGCATGAAGTTCCGCCCGCCGAGCGGACCGCCCTGAGCGGTTGCCTGACCTCGGCCGCCAGCGCGCTGACGACCAACGCCAGCGAGTCCGCCCGGCTGTGGTCGGCGCTGTCCCTTCTGCAGTCCGACGCCTATCGGACGGAACGGAACGACGTCGCCCTCAACGATGCCCTGACGGCCGCCCTGCGCGCCACCGAACTGGAGCCGACCTCGCCGCGCCCGTTGACGGCGCTCTACACCGCCTATTGCCTGCGCGGGCAGTACGTTTCCTGCTTCGCCGCCGGCCAGCGCGCCTTGCGGGCGTCCCCTGGGAACGCCCATGTGCTGGGTGACCTCGGCCTCTGGCATGTCGAAGCCGGCCAGCCCGCGAAGGGCCTCCCCCTGCTGGAGCAGGCGATGGAACGCGATCCCGCGCAGCGGGAACGGCTCCTGCCCGCCTATAGCCTCGCTCTCCAGCGCCATGGACACCCGGACAGCACGAAGCTTGAGTTCGAGGTGACCGCCGCCGCCCCGGCCCAGGCCGCCCTGGCCGTCGCCTTCGTGCAGATGGGCCGAATGGACGAGGCCAAGGCGGCGGCGACGCGAGCCCTGGCGGCGGACCCCGATTTCGCCCGCCGCGCCGCGCGGGAGCAGCGCATCCAGCCCCTGCCCCCGACGCTGGACGCGGCCATCCGCAGCAGCTATGCCATGGTTGGATTGGCCGCGCCCGCGGGCGAGAGCGTCACCCGGTAGCTTTCATACCCAGTCGCTCTCATACGACGTCGTATGATGAAACCGACGACGCTTTCCGGCCCGTCAACCGGTGCCCGGCTGGACGGACCCGTCATCCTCTTCCGCCCGCCGTCGCAGTTCGTCGGACGTGGTCCCGGCGGGAACGGCGTCCTGGAGCGTCCCGTCACCGGGCGTCTTGGTCTTGTCCTCCAACGGGGAATCCTTCCCCGTCCCAGGAGGGCTGTCGGGTGTCTTCTCGTCAGCCATGGCGAACCTCCGCTTTGTTGTGGTTCCAGCGAACAACGTCCGCGGTGCGTGCGGGGGTCCCCGTCACGGCTGGGGTGCGCTGTCCGGAGAGTCGTCCGTGCCCGGCGCCTTATCCCTTCTGGTGTCGGCGCCCGGCCCTTCGATGTTCTGGAAGCCCATCTTCTCCTCGTCGATGGCGGGGTCGGCGCGGGTGTTCTTGATGTCGAGCGGCTCGTCGCGCTGGTCGCCGTATCGCTTGTCGGTGCTCATGGTTTACTCCTATCCATGGGTGAAGCTTGCGTCTCAGCCCTTCCCAACAGGGTGCTAGGACAGCTGTTGCAACAGGCCCCTTGCCGAGGACGCCACGGCTGCACACATCACGGCGTCATAATCGCGTATAAAGTTGACCCCGACGGTCAGGCAATCCTTGACCGCGCCGCGGCACTTCCGTAGGGACTCGCGCGGTGGACCATGCCGGACATTGCCGGTATGAAACCGGCACCCGACCATCAAGCACCCCGCCCCGGCAGCGCGCCTCGCGCACCGGCGGCCCGAACGGAGAGCGTCATGCTCAACGAAGCCACGCCCACCGTCGCCGTTCCGGCGGCGCGGGACATCTTCTCCCTCCCCCGGCACCGGACGGAGGCCCGGCGGCCGGCGCCCTTCCTGCCGATGACGCGGGCGGAGATGGACCGGCTGGGCTGGGATTTCTGCGACATCGTGGTGGTGACGGGCGACGCCTATGTCGACCATCCCAGCTTCGGCATGGCGATCATCGGGCGGCTGCTGGAGGCGCAGGGCTTCCGCGTCGGCATCATTGCCCAGCCGGACTGGAGCAGCGCCGAGCCGTTCAAGGCGCTGGGCAAGCCGAACCTGTTCTTCGGGGTGACCGGCGGCAACATGGACTCGATGGTGAACCACTACACCTCGGACCGCCGCCTGCGTCACAACGACAGCTACACCCCCAACGACGAGGGCGGCAAGCGGCCCGATCGCGCGGTGATCGTCTACAGCCAGCGCTGCCGCGAAGCCTACAAGGACGTGCCCATCGTGCTCGGCGGCATCGAGGCGAGCCTCCGCCGCATCGCCCAGTACGATCATTGGAGCGAGAAGGTCCGCCGCTCCATCCTCGTGGACTCCAAGGCGGACATCCTGTGCTACGGCAACGCGGAGCGCGCGATCATCGACGTCGCCCACCGCATCGCCGCCGGGGAGAAGGCGCGGGAGATCGACGACGTCCGCGGCACCTCCATCGTCCGCAGCTGCGTGCCGGACGGCTGGACCGTTATCGACAGCAGCAGCATCGACGAGCTGACCCCCGCCGCCCCGCGCGCAGCCGGGGCCGACCGCACCGTGGTCCGCCTGCCCTCCTTCGAGCAGGTCAGCGCCGACAAGGTGCTCTACGCCCACGCGTCGCGCGTGCTGCACCAGGAGAGCAACCCCGGCAACGCCCGTGCGCTGGTGCAGCGGCACGGCGACCGCGAGGTCTGGCTGACCACGCCGCCGATCCCGCTGACCACGGCGGAGATGGACGGGGTCTACGGGCTGCCCTACGCCCGGGCACCCCACCCGTCCTACGGCGACGCGCGCATCCCGGCCTGGGAGATGATCCGCTTCTCGGTGAACATCATGCGCGGCTGCTTTGGCGGCTGTTCCTTCTGCTCGATCACCGAGCATGAGGGGCGCATCATCCAGAGCCGGTCGGAGGGGTCGATCCTCAAGGAGATCGAGGAGATCCGCGACAAGGTGAAGGGCTTCACCGGCGTCATCTCCGACATGGGCGGGCCGACCGCCAACATGTACCGCATGGCCTGCAAGGACCCGGAGATCGAGAAGGTCTGCCGCCGCCCGTCCTGCGTCTTCCCGGACATCTGCAAGAACCTGAACACCGACCACAGCGACCTGATCCAGCTCTACCGCAAGGCGCGCGCCATCCCCGGCGTGAAGAAGATCAACATCGCCTCGGGCCTGCGCTACGACCTCGCCGTCCGCAGCCCGGAGTATGTGAAGGAGCTGGTGACCCACCATGTCGGCGGTTACCTGAAGATCGCGCCGGAGCACACCGAGCCCGGCCCGCTTTCCAAGATGATGAAGCCGGGAATCGGCACCTACGACCGCTTCAAGGAGATGTTCGAGAAGGCGGCCAAGGCGGCGGGCAAGAAGCTCTACCTGATCCCCTACTTCATCGCCGCCCACCCCGGCACCAGCGACGAGGACATGATGAACCTCGCCTTGTGGCTGAAGCGGAACGGGTTCAAGGCCGATCAGGTGCAGACCTATTTGCCCTCCCCCATGGCGCTCGCCACGGCAATGTACCACAGCGACCGCAACCCGCTGCGCCCGATCCGCCGCGAGGGTTCGGAGACGGTGTTCTCCGCCAAGGGGCTGAAGCAGCGCCGCCTGCACAAGGCCTTCCTGCGCTACCACGACCCGGAGAACTGGCCGGTGCTGCGCGACGCGCTGAAGGCGATGGGCCGCAGCGACCTGATCGGACCGGGCGAGCACCAGCTCGTTCCGGCTTGGCAGACGACGGGGGGCGTGGGCAAGGCGGAGAAGCCGAAGCCCGGCAAGACCTTCTACACCCAGCAGGCCGGCAAGGGCCGCCGGGCGCCGGCCAAGGCCGGCAAGCCGACGGGACGGGTAAGGTAGCCATACACCCCCTCTCCCGCCCCGGGAGAGGGAAGGGGCCCACGCGCCAGCGTGGGAAGGGTGAGGGTACCGGCAAGGACCAGCGCCCCATTCTCGGCCTTACCCTCACCCGGCGCATGCGGCGCCACCCTCTCCCCAGAGGGGAGAGGGAATGAGGCTCAGCAGTCGTTGAGCGCCTTGATGCGTTCGATCAGTGCCAACCCGTCGCGCTCGGCCAGAGCGACCTCGGCGACGCCGTCGCAGGCGCGGCCGCTCACATGGACATAGTGGTAGCGCACGCGCACGGCGTCCCGGCCAATGGGCTCCGCGGCCAGCAGGCGGACGGGAACGCTCATGTTGCCGTAGAAGCGGGTCATGGACGCGATGTCGTAAGCCCCGCTGCCTCGCTTCTCGGGAATGACGTAGGTGTTGGCCCGCGCGGCGTCCGCCTGCCCCAAGGCGTCATAGAAGGCGCGCACCGCCGCGACCCCGTCGGTCGGTTGGGGGCGCGGCGTGGGCGGATGGATTTGGGCCGGGTCAGCGCTCGCGGCGGGCTGCGGGATGGGCGCAGGGTTGGCCACGGGCTGACCCGGCCGGACCACCGTGGCCGCCGGGGACGGCTGCGATGGAACGGGGACCGGCGGGGCAGGGGGCTGCTCCACCGCCGGAGAAGGAGCCGGAGAGGGAATGGGCTGCGGCACGAGCCGCAGGGGACCGCTGGTGGCGGCCTGGGGGATGGCCGCCTGGGGGGTCGTCTGTGCGGCGGCTATACCGGCCAGCAGACATGTTCCTGCCGCCGCCGCGAGCCCCAGACGCCTCACACGGTTGCCCATCGCACTCTCCTGTCGAAAAGCGTCAAATCCATAGCAAATCCCTGTTCGCCGGAGGATTGTCCGGAACGGTCCTCTGGCTTGCATTCCAGCGGGGCGGGCTCTAGCGTGACCGGCATGACCGATGCACAGACCACTCCGATCCGCCGGCTCGCCGCCCCGCAGGCCGTTCTTCTGGAACAGCCGAGGCACGGTGTCCCGCAAACCAGCGAGATGCTGTTCGGTGAGACATGTACGCCGCTCGACCAGGATGGCGACTGGGTGAAGGTGGAAAACCGCACCGACGGGCATGTCGGCTGGCTTCCTCCCGGCACGGACCTGACGGAGCCGGTCGCCCCGACGCACCGCGTGTCCGGGCGCGTGGCAAACCTGCATCCGGCGCCCACCCACAAGGCGGTGCCCGTGGCGGCGCTGAGCTTCGGCAGTCTGGTGACCGTGGCGGAGCAAGCGGATAGCGGCTGGGTCCGGCTGGACAACGGGCTCTGGACCTTCGACAAGCGGCTGGAGCCGGTGAACGTGCCGCTGGACCGCGTTCCGGTGGAAACGGCGCTGCGCTTCCTGGAAACGCCCTATGTCTGGGGCGGGCGGAGCGCCTTCGGCATCGACTGTTCCGGCCTCGTCCAGGTGGCGCTGAGGGCGGCGGGGATCACCACCCACCACAGCAGCGGGATGCAGCGCAACGACGACCGGCTGGGGCCGATGCTGTCCACAGACGGGCAGGGGGTCGATTACCGCCGTGGCGACATCGTGTTCTTCCCCGGCCATGTCGGCATCATGCTGGACGGCGCCACGCTGCTGCACGCCACCGTCTTCACCATGTCAGTCGTGACCGAACCCCTGGCCGACGTGGCCGCCCGCGCGGAGGGCATCACCGGCGTGCGCCGCCCGCTCATATAGCGCCCGGTCCTCTAGCGCCCAGCCGATCAGAAGCAGCGTCGGGCCGTCGCCCGCCGCCACGCCCCGCTCGGCCATGGCGCCCAGCGTCGTCCGGTGGTGGCGCTCGTCGGGGCGGCAACCGTTCTCCACCGCCAGCACCGGCGTGTCGGGGGACAGGCCGCCGGCGGTCAGGCCGCGCCCGACGCGGCGGGCGGCCTCGCGGCCCATGTAGATCGCCAGCGTGCCCTTGGGGTCGGCCAGCCGCGCCCAGTCCGGCTCGGTCGCATCGCCCTCGCGGGCGTGGGCGGTGACGAAGGTGACGGCGCGCGACACGCCGCGCTTGGTCAGCGACAGGCCGGCGCTGGACGCGCAGCCAAGCGCCGCGGTGATTCCAGGGATGACCGACACGCTGATTCCGACACGCTCCAGATGCTCGATCTCCTCGCCGGCCCGGCCGAAGATCATCGGGTCGCCGCCCTTCAGCCGGACGGTGCGCCGCCCGGTGCGAGCCTGCGCCGCGATCAGGGCGTTGATGGCCTCCTGCGAGTGGGAATGCTGGCCAGACCGCTTGCCGACGCAGATCAGCTCCGCCCCCGGCTGCGCCAGGGCGAGGATGCCCGGCCCGACGAGGTGGTCGTAGAGGATCACTTCGGCCTGCGAAATCGCCCGCGCCGCCGCGACGGTCAGCAGGTCGGGGTCCCCCGGCCCGGCGCCGACCAGCATCACGTGGGGCGTCCGCGTGCCTGCCTGCGGGATGGCCCGGGCGACGCGGCGGGCCGTGCGCGGACGCAGCGCCGATCCCAGCGCGGCGCGCAAGGCGACGATGAAGTTGAAACGCTTGCCCCCGGACCGGGAGACAAGACCGTCAAGCCACATGGCAGCGCTGGGCATCGGCAAGGATCTCCTTGAGTTCGGGAATGCAGGAGCCGCAGTTGGTCCCGGCCCGCAGGGCCGTTCCGACCTCCTGGACCGTGGTCAGGCCTTGGCTTTGGATGGCGGCGATCAGGCGGTTGACGCCGACGCCGAAGCAGGAACAGACCGTCCGCCCCTCGTCCATCGTGGGAACCGGCGAGCGGCCGGAGAGCAGGGCGCGGCGGGCGGATGCGTCCAGCGCCTCCGCCGACAGCAGGTCGACCAGCCAGCCCCGGCTCGGCAAACCGCCGGAGGTGGACAGGAACAGGCAGGCCTCCAGCCGGTCGTGGGTCACCCAGGCGCGGCGCAGCATGCCGCGGGCGGCGTCGCTGTAATCGACCGTCGCCCCGGCGAAGCCGAACGCCAGCGCGTCGGGGGCGGGCAGGGCACCCTCGCCGGCCAGCTCAATCAAGTGGCCGCCGGGGACGACGCGGCGGGACCAGTAGCCGCCATGGGTGGGCTCCACCGGGGTCCGAGCGATCAGGAAGCCGGTCCAGGCGGTGGGGTAGGGGACGACCGTCACCGGCATCCGCTTCAGGTCGGGCTGGCCCGACACCGGGTCCACGGCCATGTCGTCCACCAGCCGCCCGACGACGCAGGAGGCGGCGAAGCGGTCGGTCCAGTGCATGGGCAGGAAGGCCTCCCCCACCCGCTGCGCCTCGGTCACGCGCAGCCGGGCCAGCGCCGTGCCGACAGGGGTCGAGAGGCTGACCAGGGCGCCGTCCGTCAAGCCGCGCGCCGCCGCGTCCTGCGGGTGGAGGTCCAGGCAGGGTTCCGGCGCGTGGGCGGAGAGGCGCGGCGACAGGCCGGTGCGCGTCATGGTGTGCCATTGGTCGCGCAGGCGGCCGGTGTTCAACATCAGCGAACCCGGCTCCACGGAGCGGGGCAGGGGGCGGGAGATGACCGGGACGAAGCGCGCCCGGCCGTCCTCGGTGAAGAAGCGCCCGTCGGTGTAGAGACGGCGCGTCGGACCCTCGCCGACCCGCCGCGGCCAGGGGGCGGGAGCGAGCGTTTCAAATTCAGCGTCGGACAGCCCGGCAAGGCCGCCGATGTCGAAGGCGCGCGTGCCGTCGTTCTCGAAGGCGGAGAGGGCGGCGTGCTCGCGGAACAGGTCGGCGGGCGTCTCGAAGGGGAAGGCGTCGGCGAAGCCCATCGCGCGGGCGACCTGGGTGACGATCCACCAGTCGGGCCGCGCCTCGCCCGCCAGGGGACGGAAGGCCCGCTGGCGGGAGATCGTCCGGTCGGAATTGGTGACGGTGCCGTCCTTCTCGCTCCAGCCCGCGGCGGGCAGACGGATGTGGGCCAGCCGCGCCGTGTCGGTGTCGGCGATGCAGTCCGACACGATCACCGTCTCGCATTTGGCCAGCGCGCGGCGGACGCGGGCGGCGTCGGGCATGCTGACCGCCGGGTTGGTCGCCATCACCCAGACGGCGCGGACCGTGCCTGCCTCCACGGCGCGGAACAGGTCCACCGCCTTCAGGCCGGGCTTGTCGGCCACGCGCGGCGCGTTCCAGAAGCGGCGCAGCCGGTCCACCGACTCCGGCTCGAACCCCATGTGCGCGGCAAGTTGGTTGGCGAGCCCGCCGACCTCGCGTCCGCCCATGGCGTTGGGCTGGCCGGTGACCGAGAAGGGACCCATGCCCGGCGCGCCGATCCGCCCGGTCAGGAAATGGACGTTCAGGATGGCGTTGACCGTGTCCGTCCCCTGCGAGGACTGGTTCACCCCCTGGGAGTAGACGGTGACGGTGCGGCGGACCGTTGCGACTTCAGCGTAGAAGGCCTCGATCTCGGCCCGCGGCACACCGCAGCGGGCGGCGACATGGGCGGGGGAGGGCGCGTCGGCACGCGCCGCCTCCAGCGCCTTGGCCAGACCGGCGGTGTGCTCCGCGACGAAGCGGGCGTCGATCAGGCCGTGGTCGGCAAGATGGACGAGCAGCCCGTTGAACAGCAGGGCGTCGGTGCCGGGTCGGATGGGCAGGTGCCGGTCTGCCCCGTCCACCGAGGCGGTGCGGCGCGGGTCGATGACGACGATGCGGGTACCGCGCGTCCGCTTGGCCGCCAAAAGCCGCTGGTTCAGGATCGGGTGGCACCAGGCGAGGTTGGAGCCGACCAACAGGACCAAATCGGCCTCGTCCAGATCCTCGTAGGTCACCGGCACCGCGTCGGCGCCGAAGCCGCGCTTGTGGCCCGCTACGCTGGAGGCCATGCAGAGGCGCGAGTTGGTGTCGATGTTGGCGGTGCCGAGGAAGCCCTTCGCCAGCTTGTTGACGGCGTAATAGTCCTCGGTCAGCAACTGGCCGGAGACGTAGAAGGCGACCGAGTCCGGCCCGTACTTCGCGATGGTGTCGGACAGGCGCGTTGCGACTTCCGCGATCGCCTCGTCCCAGGCAACGCGCCGCCCGTCCACCTGCGGGTGGAGCAGCCGCTCGCCGAGGCCCAGCGTGTCGGGCAGGTTAGTGCCCTTGGAGCAGAGCTTCCCCCGGTTGGCCGGGTGGTCGGGATCGCCGGAGACGGTGACGGCGCCGTCGGCGGAGACGGAGGCCAGGACGCCGCAGCCGACGCCGCAGTAAGGGCAGGTGGTGCGGACCATGTACCCTCCCATTTCCCTCTCCCGCCTCGGGAGAGGGTGCCCGCGCAGCGGGCGGGTGAGGGTCGTGCGAGGATCAAGGCGCTGGTCCTCGGCAGCACCCTCACCCTCCCACGCTGGCGCGTGGGTCCCTCCCTCTCCCGGGGCGGGAGAGGGGCTATCAGCGTCACCCATGGCCGCACCCTCCGCGTCCGGGACGGAAAGCCGCCAGCCCGAGCTGCACCGCGCCGTCCACCACCCGCACCGGGCAATGGCCGGCGCAGCCCTCGTCGGGGCCGACCGCTTCGCCGCTGGCGAGGTCGATCACCCAGCTGTGCAGCGGGCAGGTCACCCGCGCTCCATGGACGATGCCCTGCGACAGCGGGCCGCCGGCGTGCGGGCAGCGGTCCTCCAGCGCGTAGACCTCGTCCGCCACGGTGCGGAACAGGGCGATGTCGCCGAAGTCGGTCCGCACCACGCGGGACCCCTGGCGGGGAATGTCCTCGACCGAGCCGACGGTGATCCAGGAAATGCTCTGATCCATGTCTCGTTACCCCACCTGAGCGAGCGGCGCGAATTCGTGACGGTCCACCGACCCGTTGGCCCGCTCGGCCCACGGATCGTCCTGCGAAAAGCTCTGGGAGAAGAGGAAGCGGGCGTTGAGCGCCGCGCGGCCCTCGGCATCATCGACCAGCCGGCGCTTGATGTACTCCAGCCCGACGCGCTCGACCCACGGGGCGGTGCGCTCCAGATAGCGGGCCTCCTCGCGGTAGAGCTGCATGTAGGCGCCGGTGTATTCCAGCACCTCCGCCTCGGTCTCCACCTTCACCAGCAGGTCGCAGGCCCGGACATGCATGCCGCCGTTGCCGCCGACATGCAGCTCGTAGCCGCTGTCCACGCAGACGACGCCGAGGTCCTTGATGGTGGCCTCCGCGCAATTGCGCGGGCAGCCGGAGACGGCCAGCTTCACCTTGTGCGGGGTCCAGGTGCCCCAGGTCATCCGCTCCAGCTTGACGCCCAGGCCCGTGCTGTCCTGCGTGCCGAAGCGGCACCATTCCGACCCGACGCAGGTCTTCACCGTGCGCAGCCCCTTGGCGTAGGCGTGGCCGGACACCATGCCGGCGGCGTTCAGGTCCGCCCATACCGCGGGCAGATCCTCCTTCTTCACGCCGAACAGGTCGATGCGCTGGCCGCCGGTGACCTTCACCGTGGGAATGGCGAACTTGTCCACCACGTCGGCGATGGCGCGCAGCTCCTGCGCGCTGGTCAGCCCGCCCCACATGCGCGGGACGACGGAGTAGGTGCCGTCCTTCTGGATGTTGGCGTGGACGCGCTCGTTGATGTAGCGGGACCGGCTGTCGTCCTTGTACTCGCCCGGCCATTCGCACAGCAGGTAATAGTTCAGCGCCGGACGGCAATGGTGGCAGCCGTCGGGCGTGCGCCATTCCAGCCGCTGCATCACGTCGGGGATGGATTTCAGTTCCAGCGCGGTGATGGCCCGGCGCACCTCGTCGTGGGTGCGGTCGGTGCATTTGCACATCGGCTTGGCCTTCGCCTCGCCCGCGTAGCCGTCGCCCAGCGTCAGGGCCAGGAGCTGCTCCACCTGACCGGTGCAGCTTCCGCAGGAGGCCGAGGCTTTGGTATGAGCCCTCACCTCATCCAGGTTGGACAGGCCCTTCTCGGTGATCGCCGTGACGATGGTGCCCTTGCACACGCCGTTGCAGCCGCAGATCTCCGCACTGTCGGGGAGCGCCGCAACGGCGGCCTTAGGGTTTGCGGCGCCCTCCGCCCCGAACCCCTGGCCGAAGATCAGGGTGTCGCGGACCGGCGCCACTTCGGTCCCGTCCTTCAGCATCTGGAAGTACCAGCCGCCATCCTTGGTGTCGCCGTAGAGAACGGCGCCGAGGATGCGGTTCTCCTTGACCACCACGCGCTTGTAGACGCCGCGGGCGGCGTCGCGGAACACGATGTCCTCGCAGTCCTTGCCGCCGGTGAAGTCGCCGGCCGAGAAGACGTCCACCCCCGTCACCTTCAGCTTGGTCGAGGTGACGGAGCCGGTGTAGGCGGCCTCCGTACCGCCGGCCAGCCGGGCGGCGGCGACCTTGGCCATCTCGAACAGCGGGGCGACGAGGCCGTAGGTCTGGCCGCGATGCTCCACGCACTCTCCGACCGACAGGATTGCCGGGTCGGAGGTGGTCATGGCGTCGTCCACTTGGATGCCGCGCCCGCAGGCCAGCCCCGCCGCCTTGCCCAGCGCCATGTTCGGGCGGATGCCCACGGCCATGACCACCAGATCGGCGGGAAGCTCCTGCCCATTTTTCAGGCGAACCGCAGAAACGCGCTCATTGCCTACGATTTCAGCAGTGTCGGCGCCGGTCAGCACGGTGATGCCCCGGCGCTCCAGCTCGTGCCGCAGCAGCGCCCCGGCGGAGCGGTCGAGCTGCCGTTCCATCAGCGTGTCCATCAGGTGCAGGACCGTGACGTCCATGCCCTTGACCTTCAATCCGTTGGCGGCCTCCAGCCCGAGCAGGCCGCCGCCGATGACCACGGCGCGCCCGCCCTTTGCCGCCGCCTCCAGCATCGTGTCAACATCGGCGAGGTCGCGGAAGCCGACGACGCCGGGCAGGGTCGAGCCGGGCACCGGGATGATGACGGGGGTGGAGCCGGTGGCGATCAGCAGCTTGTCGTAGGCAACAGTCAGGCCGGAAATGGCCGTGACGGTGCGGTTCTCCCGGTCGATCACCTCCACCCGGTCGCCGGTCAACAGCTTGATTCCGTTGGCCTCGTACCAGTCGCGCCCGTTCAGCACAATCTGCTCGAAGGTCTTCTCCCCGGCCAGCACGGGGGAGAGCATGATGCGGTTGTAGTTGGGGTGCGGCTCGGCACCGAAGACGGTGATGTCGTAACGGTCCGGCGCCTTGGCCAGCAGCTCCTCCAGCGTGCGGATGCCGGCCATGCCGTTGCCGACGACGACCAGCCTTTCGCGCGGAGTCGGTGGATTGGTGTGCGTGCTCATGCTGTGTGCCCTCTTGCGAGGCCGCGAGGCCGAAAAGAAAAAGGCGCCCGAAGCCCTGGGGACTCCCGCGGGATTCCCAGGGTTTCGGACGCCGTTGTCCGGGTGGTTCGCCGTCGAACCGGCCATGGCGCCGTTGCCCTGGCCCTGATCTGCCCGTCCTTCTGGCAAGCCGCGTGCCAACACCGGCACTAAGGTATGAGAAAGGGACCGGAATGGCGGATTTCCGCCATTTGCAGGGCTTCGCCGCCGCTGGTCGATGACGGGAGCGTCGGTACCAAAACACGCGCTTTTGTCCTGCATCGACCAAAAAGCGGTCCGAAAGCCAACAAATTGTGCAATGCGGCATCACCAAGGTACTAGCACAAACAATGGGCAATTCGCGTCAAAGCCGCAGAAATAAAGACCTTTGGCTCTGTTTGGAAGATCATTCAGCCTTTGGCATGATCCTTGCGAGAGGAACGGCGGGACGCGCCAACGGCGGTGCGTCCATCCCATACGCCCAAGGTTGGGCCCCTCGGCACCGTCGCTGACCCGGTTCGACAGCCCTTCATGGCTGGAGAGCCCTCAACGGCGCGTCGCCGGTGGGGCGTTGGATCGAGGTCGGGCGTGCCGCGGGGTTCCGGAACGAGAGATGGAGCGACCGACGTGACCCGATTTCCCGCCTCCCCCCGCACCGCCCTGCTGTCCGCCGCCGCCACGCTGGCGCTGACGCTCGGGTCCGCCCAGGCCGCTCCGCTCGACGTGGAGAAGGACCAGCTCAAGCTGGGCTTCATCAAGCTGACCGACATGGCCCCGCTCGCCATCGCCGCGGAGAAGGGCTTCTTCGAGGACGAGGGCCTGTCGGTGACGCTGGAGCCGCAGGCCAACTGGAAGGTGCTGCTCGACCGCGTCATCTCCGGGGAACTGGACGGCGCCCACATGCTGGCCGGCCAGCCGCTGGGCGCCACCATCGGCTTCGGCACCCAGGCCAACGTGGTGACCGCCTTCTCGATGGACCTCAACGGCAACGGCATCACCCTGTCCAACGAGGTGTGGGAGCGGATGAAGCCCAACCTGCCCAAGGGGCCGGACGGCAAGCCGCTGCACCCGATCAAGGCCGACGCGCTGAAGCCGGTCATCGCCCAGTACCGGGCGGAGGGCAAGCCCTTCACCATGGGCATGGTCTTCCCCGTCTCCACCCACAATTACGAGCTTCGCTACTGGCTGGCCGCCGGCGGCATCAACCCCGGCTACTACGCGCCCAACGACGTGTCGGGCCAGATCCAGGCCGACGCGCTGCTGTCGGTCACTCCGCCGCCGCAGATGCCGGCGACGCTGGAGGCCGGGACCATCTTCGGCTACAGCGTCGGCGAGCCGTGGAACCAGCAGGCGGTGATGAAGGGCATCGGCGTGCCGGTCATCACCGACACCGAGATCTGGAAGAACAACCCGGAGAAGGTTTTCGGCGTCACCGAGGGCTGGGCCGCCAAGAACCCCAAGACTCATCTGGCGCTGGTCAAGGCGCTGATCCGCGCGGCCATGTGGCTGGACGAGAACGACAACGCCAACCGCGCCGAGGCGGTGAAGATCCTGGCGAAGTCGGAGTATGTGGGGGCCGACGCCAAGGTCATCGCCAACTCGATGACCGGCACCTTCGAGTATGAGAAGGGCGACAAGCGGGCGGTTCCCGACTTCAACGTCTTCTTCCGCTACAACGCCACCTATCCCTTCTATTCCGACGCCGTCTGGTACCTGACGCAGATGCGCCGCTGGGGCCAGATCGCCGAGGCCAAGCCGGACTCCTGGTACGACGAGACCGCCCGCAAGGTCTACAAGCCGGAGATCTACCTGAAGGCCGCGCGGCTGCTGGTGGAGGAGGGCAAGGCCAAGGAGGCCGATTTCCCCTGGGCCAGCGACGGCTACAAGCCGCTGGACGAGGGCTTCATCGACGGCATCGCCTACGACGGCCGCAAGCCCAACGAGTACCTGACGAAGCTGCCCATCGGCCTGAAGGGCGGGCAGGCGCTGCAGGGCGGGCAGCTGGTCGGCGGTTGAGACTGCGGACTTCCGATACTCGCGCCGTGGTCGCGACGGGCCCCCACCCTAACCCTCCCCCGCTTTGCAGGGGAGGGGACTGCCTCCCTCTCCCGCCCAGCGGGGGAGGGCCGGGGTGGGGGCCGCGGCGCCCCGCGCCAAACAGAAAGATCACCCCATGACCAGCGTGACCGAAGCCTCCACCCTCTCCTCCGCCGAGGCGCTGCGCGCCCGGCGCAAGGCCCGCCTCGCCCAGACCCTGAACCGCGCCGCCGCCGCCCTGCAAATCGTCGGGCTCGGCTGGCTCAGCCCGCTGCTGCGCATGGCCGCCGGGGACAGCCCGCGCCAGCAGGGGCAGGAGCTGTGGCAGCAGATGGGCGTGCCGCTGACCGCCCTGATGCTGTTCCTCGCCGCCTGGGCGTGGCTGGCGCCGCAGGTGAACACCAGCCTGGGCGCCATCCCCGGCCCGGCCCAGGTGTGGGAGCAGGTGGGCGTCCTGCACGCCGACCATCAGGCCGAACGCGCCAAGGAGGCCGCCTTCTACGACCGGCAGGCCAAGCGCAACGCCGAGCTGCTGGCGAAGGACCCGGCGGCCGAGGTGAAGACCCGCCCCTACGCCGGCAAGCCGACCTATCTGGACCAGATCGTCACCAGCCTGAAGACCGTCTTCACCGGCTTCCTGCTCGGCGCGCTGGTGGCGGTGCCGCTGGGGGTGGCCTGCGGCCTGTCGCGCACGGTCAACGCGGCGATGAACCCGCTGATCCAGATCTTCAAGCCGGTGTCGCCGCTGGCCTGGCTGCCGCTGGTCACCATGGTGGTCAGCGCCACCGTGTCGAGCGACAACCCGACCTTCGAGAAGTCCTTCCTGACCTCCGCCATCACGGTCACGCTCTGCTCGCTGTGGCCGACGCTGATCAACACGGCGGTCGGCGTGTCCTCCATCGACAAGGACCTGATGAATGTGGGCAAGGTGCTGCAGCTCTCCGGCCCGACGATGGTGCGCCGGCTCGTGCTGCCCTCGGCGCTGCCCTACATCTTCACCGGCCTGCGGCTGTCGCTGGGCGTGGGCTGGATGGTGCTGATCGCGGCGGAGATGCTGGCCCAGAACCCCGGCCTCGGCAAGTTCGTGTGGGACGAGTTCCAGAACGGCTCCTCCTCCTCGCTTGCCCGCATCATGGTGGCGGTCTTCACCATCGGCCTGATCGGCTTCCTGCTCGACCGCGTCATGCTGGCCTTCCAGGCCGCCGTTTCCCACACCGGCACCCGCTGAGGAGTCCCCGAGCATGGCCATCCTTGAGCTGAAGAGCGTCGCGAAGTCCTACGGCGGGACCGAGGTGCTGCGCGGAATCGACCTGTCCATCGCGGAGGGGGAGTTCGTCGCCATCGTCGGCTTCTCCGGCGCCGGCAAGACCACGCTGGTCAACCTGATGGGCGGGCTGGCCGCCCCCGACGCGGGCGAGGTGCTGTTCCGCGGCGCGCCGGTGCGCGGGCCGGGGGCGGAGCGCGGCGTCGTGTTCCAGAACTACTCGCTGATGCCCTGGCTGAGCGTGAAGGACAACGTGGCGCTGGCCGTGGACGCCGTGCACAAGGGCAAGGCCACGGCGGAGCGCGGCGTGCTGACCCGCCGGGCGGTGGAGACGGTGGGGCTGGGCCACGCCACCGACCGCCGCCCCAAGGAGCTGTCGGGCGGCATGCGCCAGCGCGTCGGCTTCGCCCGTGCGCTCGCCATGAGCCCGGAGATGCTGCTGCTGGACGAGCCGCTGTCGGCGCTGGACGCGCTGACCCGCGCCAAGCTCCAGGACGAGATCGAGGCGATCTGGCGCAAGGACCGCAAGACCGTCGTCCTCATCACCAACGACGTGGACGAGGCGATCCTGCTGGCCGACCGCATCATTCCGCTGACGCCCGGTCCGGGGGCGACGCTCGGCCCCGCCTTCGCGGTGGACCTTCCGCGCCCGCGCGACCGCACCGCCGTGAACCACGACCCGGACTTCAAGCGCCTGCGCGCCGAGGTCACGGCCTGGCTGATGGAGGCCGGGGCCAGCCGCGCCGCCGCCGCGGTGGACGAGACCCTGACCCTGCCGGCGGCGACGCCGATCACCGCCGCACCGCCGCCCAAGGCTTATCTGGCCGGGCAAGCCGGCGGCCTGTCCGACGACCGCTATGTGGAGTTCAGCCGGGTCACCAAGACCTTCGCCACGCCGAAGGGACCGCTGACCGTGGTGGACGGCTTCGACCTGAAGATGCGCAAGGGGGAGTTCATCTCCCTGATCGGCCATTCGGGCTGCGGCAAGTCCACGGTGCTGTCGATGGTCGCCGGGCTGGCCGACGTCTCCAGCGGCGGCATCGTTCTGGACGGCAAGGAGGTCGTCGGCGCCGGCCCCGATCGCGCGGTGGTTTTCCAGGCGCCCAGCCTGTTCCCCTGGCTGACCGCGCTGGAGAACGTCATGCTGGGGGTGGACCGCGTCTACCCGCAGGCCGGCCGGGGGGAGCGCAACGACATCGCCCGCTACTACCTGTCGCGCGTCGGGCTGGGCGATGCCATGCACAAGAAAGCGGCGGAGCTGTCCAACGGCATGAAGCAGCGCGTCGGCATCGCGCGGGCCTTCGCCTTGTCGCCGAAGCTGCTGCTGCTGGACGAGCCCTTCGGCATGCTGGACAGCCTGACCCGTTGGGAGCTTCAGGAGGTGCTGATGGAGGTGTGGGCGCGCACCCAGGTCACCGCCATCTGCGTCACCCACGACGTTGACGAGGCGATCCTGCTGGCCGACCGTGTGGTGATGATGTCCAACGGGCCGAACGCCCGCATCGGCCACGTCCTGGAGGTGGACATCCCCCACCCCCGCACCCGGCAGGCCCTGCTGGAGCATCCCCGCTACTACGCCTACCGGGAGGAGTTGCTGAACTTCCTGGAAGGCGGGCACCACGGGACGGTGAAAGCGGCGTGAGATGGGCGGTGTGAAGTGGGCGGCGTGAGGGGAGGGCGGAGCGGCCATGGCGAACAAACCCCTGACCATTCTGGTGGCCGGCCCCGACGCCGACGCCACGCGGCCGGTGGAGGACGGCTTGGCCGGGGCAAGGGGCGCCGACCGGATCGCCGTTCTCCATGGCGTCGCCGATCTGCCGGCCCGTGTCGCCGCACTGGCGCCGGACGCGGTCGTCGCTGTTTTGGAAACATCGGACCCTGCGGCGCTGGACGGCGTCTTCCGGCTAGCCCGGTCGGGAGCCTGCGCCGTCGTCCTGTTCGCCGACAAAGCCCCGTCGGGGGCCGCGGCGCAGGCGGCGGAAGCCGGGGTGGCCGCCTTCGTCATCGACGGGCTGCATCCCGCCCGCGTGCGGCCCATCCTGGAAACCGCGCTGGCCAGATTCGCTGCTTTTGAAACGCTGAAACGCGAACGCGACGAGGCGCGCACCCAGCTCGCCGACCGCAAGCTGATCGAGCGGGCGAAGGGCATCCTGATGCAGCAGAAGTCCTTGACGGAGGAGGCGGCCTACAACGCCCTGCGCAAGGCCGCCATGAAGCAGGGCCGCCGCATCGCCGACATCGCTCAAAGCGTCATCACCGCCGCCCAGATCGAGCTGTGATGCGTTACGAATCAATGGCTTGATAAGGAAATGATACGAAGCGCCGTATTTACTTCCTAGACTGGAGAAAGAGCCTCCGAGCGATCCGGTGACGGCGTGTTCCCCTCAACAGTGCCAGAGGTTGCGGGCCGCGACAAGCCGTGCCGCTTTCGGACGGTTTATGTGAAAAGCCGGGACGGGGGTTTGTCTTCCTTCGGTCACAGCCCAACGGCACCGGCTGCGAGAGGCCTTTTCCCGCACAGCTCGACGCGACAGTGCTCCGCCGGACCAGGCGTCATAGCAATTCCCATTTTGCGAACGGGTCGGAGGTTGCAAATGCATAATGCAATGCGTGCTTCCGCATGCCTATTGGAGGAATGATTCTCTCGTCGAACTTCCTGGGCCGTCGCTTCGCCCGTCTTTGGCATATCTGTTGCTTGGATCGGCAAACTCTCTGCAGCGATGCCAGCCACAACCTTGATCCTTTGGTTGTTCTTATATGGCTCGAACGTCGATAAGTCGCATGGCGCGGAGATGGAGAAAACGTCCCAAACAGGTGGTCCATGCGCATCAACGAGCCGATTACCGACACCGAGGTCGAGTTGCAGGAGGGGGTACCGTTGGTGTCGCGCACCGACCCCAGCGGCCGGATCACTTTCGTCAACAAGGCCTTTGTCGAGATCAGCGGCTTCGATGAAGAGGAACTGATTGGCGCCCCTCACAACATCGTCCGCCATCCCCACATGCCGAAGGAGGCCTTTGCCAATCTCTGGGCCACGATCAAGTCCGGCCGGCCCTGGGAAGGGCTGGTGAAGAACCGGACGAAGCGCGGCGATTTTTATTGGGTCCGCGCCAACGTCACCCCGGTCGTGGAGAACGGACAGGTCACCGGCTACATCTCCATACGCTCCAAGCCAAGCCGGGCAGAAATCGCCGAGGCCGAGGCCGCCTACGCCGCCATCCGCGAGGAGCGGGCTCCGCGACTGGGACTGCACGAGGGCGCTCTGGTTCACCGGGGGTTCGGGCCGCGGCTGGCGGACGGGGTCCGCAGCATCGCCGGACGCCTGACGCTGCTCGTCGGAATGCTGATTCTCATCATCGCGTTCGCGGGCGGTGTTGGGCTGTACGGCATGGAGGGTTCCAACGCCGTCCTGAAGACGGTCTACGAGGACCGCACGGTGCCGGCGGTTCAACTCGGCGACATCCTGGACCTGATGCGCGCCGACATCCAGGAAACCACCCTTCTCATCATCGACGCGCGCGACGGCAGCGAAGCCAAGGTGGTCGAGGAGCGGATACGCCGCATCCTCGCCAACAAGGAACGCGTCGACACGCTCTGGAAGGAGTATCTGGCAACCTATCTGACCCCGGAAGAAAAGCAGCTGGCCGACCAGTTCCAGGAGCGGCGCGGCGTCTTCGTGCGCGAGGCCTTGCTGCCCGCCCTGGACATGGCGAAAGCCGGAGACGCCCTGCGGCTGGAATCCCATCTGGGCGCGAAGCTCCTCCCGTCGTTCCATGCCGCCGTCGAGGTCAACCGTGCGCTGCTCGCCCTCCAGATCCGCGTCGCCAAGGAGGAGTATGATGGTGCCGTATCCGCCTTCAACCGGAACGTCACCGAAATCCTGCTCATGATCGTTGCCGGAACAATCGCCGCGGTCGCCATGGGCCTGCTGCTGTTGAGAGCCATGCGCCACCCCCTGCACCTTCTCGAGGACAGCTTCGAACGGATCGCACGCAATGACTTCATCACGCCCGTTCCCCTCTCCGGCGTGGCGGAGTTCCATCGCATCGGTTCGGAATTGCGGGCCATGAAGGCCAAGGTCGCCTACAGCCTGCATGAACGGCAAGAGATTGAGGAGCGCGGCAAGGCGGCCACACGAACCGCGCTTTTGGAAACCTGCATGGCCATCGAAAGCGATCTCGACGCCACGTGGGTCAGGGTCGAGCAGGCGGCCCAGCGGGCCGATGACGGCATCGGCAACCTGATGGCGGCGCTGAGTGTGGTGGGCGAGAACACGATCGTCGTGGCAACCGCGTCGGAGCAGGCAAGCACCAACGCCTCGGGCGTCGCCGCCGCAACGGAGGAATTGACCGCCGCCGGCCGCGAGATCGCCCGGCAGGCGGTGCGGTCCAGCGAGGTGGCCCAGCGCGCCGTCCGTCGCGCGCGCGACTCCGCCGAGGCCATCACCCGGATGGAGGTGGCGACCGAGGAAATCGGCAAAGTCGCCAAGCTGATCAACGACATCGCCGGCCAGACCAACCTACTGGCTCTGAACGCCACCATCGAGGCGGCCCGTGCGGGTGAGGCCGGCAAGGGATTCGCCGTGGTGGCCGGCGAGGTCAAGTCGCTGGCCGGACAGACGGCGCGCGCCACCGGCGACATCGCCCGCCAGATCGCCCAACTGCAGCAGGCGGTGGAAGGCAGCGTCTCCTCCATCCAGATGGTGATCCGAGTGATCGAGGAGATCGACGAGGCTGCCACCGCCACCGCCGCCGCGGTTGAGGAGCAGGCCGCCGCCAATGCGGAGATCGGGCGCAACGCCGCCAGTTCGGCCCAGGGTGCCTCCCAGGTGTCGTCCAGCGTCCTGCGCATCCGCGATCAGGCGGACGAGATCAACGGAACCGCCACCGACGTCAGCCGACGCATGACGGACACGCGCACCGCCGTTTCCGACCTGAAACGCCGCTTGGTCATTGCGCTCCGCCAGTCGGTGGCCGGCGACCGCCGCATCTCCGATCGCATTCCGTGCGACGTCCCGGTGTCGGTGAACATCGCCGGCGCGCCGCATCCCACCACCATGCTGGACCTGTCCCTGAACGGCATGCTGATCGATCCCGGGCCGCTCCCGGCCCTGCCCGAGCAGAGGCGCGTCGGTGTGGCGATCCAAAACGTCGGCGAGGTGTTTTGCGTCGTCGCCGGCGCCAGCGACCTCGGTCTGCACCTCGCCTTCGAAAGCTATGACGCGGCGCTGGCCGGCCGGCTGGAAGCCTTCTACGACGCGCTGGTGGCCAATGACGCGCGTTTCATCGAAAAGGCTCAGGAGACCGCGGAGGCCTTGTCGCGGGCGTTCGAAGACAGCGTGCATCGCGGCGAGATCAGCGAGGCGGATCTGTTCTCCACCGACTTGGTCACCATTCCCGGCAGCGAGCCGGAGCAATTCACAGCCCCCTTCCTGACGGTGACCGACCGGCTGTTCCCGGCCGTGCAGGAACCGGTTCTGGCCTTCGACCAAAGGGTGCAGTTCTGCGCTGCGGTCAACACGATCGGCTATCTGCCCACGCACAACAACCGCTGCTCACAGGCCCAGCGGCCAGGCGACACCGTCTGGAATACGGCCAACAGCCGCAACCGCCGAATCTTCGCCGACCGGGCCGGGTTGAGCGCGGCGCGGAACACGCGGCCGTTCCTGCTGCAGGCCTACCACCGCGACATGGGCGGTGGGCAGATCGTGCGCCTCAAGGAGGTGGACGCCCCGATCATCGTGCGCGGGCGCCATTGGGGTGGTCTGCGTCTCGCCTACAAGGCGTGACGCAGAGGGACGCTGTTTCGATGTCCAATTCTGCTGACGGAGTCAGTCGTGAAGAGGCACATTGGGGGCGTTTCAAATTCAGCGTTGCCGGTTCAGCGTTGCCGGACGCCGTTTTCTACTGTTGACGCACCATGACCGATTCCGAAGGCCCGATCCCCGACATCATCGCCCCCGGCCTGAACGCTTTGTTCGTCGGCTTCAACCCGGGAACGCGCTCCGGCCGGCTCGGCCACAATTACGCAGGGCGGGGCAACCAGTTCTGGAAGTTGCTGGCGGAGGCCGGCCTGACGCCGCGCCTGCTGCGCCCGGAGGAGGACCGGCTGTTGCCGGAGTTCGGGCTGGGCTCCACCAACCTCGTGGCGCGGGCGACGCCGGGCGCCGCCGATCTCAGCCGGGCGGAGCTGCGCGGCGGCGTGCCGAGGCTGCGCGCCCTTGTCTCGGAATTCCGGCCCCGGGTGATCGCCTACACGGGGAAGGGGGTCTATCTCGCCGCCGCCGATCGCGTCCGGGCGGATTGGGGCGTGCAGCCGGACCGCCTGTTCGGTGGTCCGGTGGACGTCGTTCTGCCCTCGCCCAGCGGGCTCGCCCGGCTGCCCTTCGCGGAAAAGCTGCGCTGGTTCCGCGAGGTCAGGCGGGTCATCGACGCTGAAGTTGACACCCGCCGCTGACGTCAGCGGGTGTGCGTTACAAATTCAGCGTTGCCGACGGTCAGGCCAGCAGCTCGTCGAGAAGGGCGTGGAGGCGGCGCAACTCCTGCCATTGCGCCTCGCTGAGCTGCTTGCGGTGCGCCCGCAGTTCCCCGGCGTCGACGGCGGAAAAATCCTTGGCGATGCGCTGCACGGCGGAGACGAAACGCACCGCCGGGGCCGGCTGAACCCGCGCCGTTGCCGCGAAATCCGACTCGCCGCCGCCCATCTGGGCGCGCTTGGCCTCGCGCAACGCCTTGACCGTGCCGCCGTCCTTGATCGTGTCCCACAGCTTCCGCTGCAGGACCGGATCGTCCACCGCGGCGATCTCCGTCAGGATGCTTTTCGGGACGGAACGGTGGCGCGTTTCAAATTCAGCGACGATGTCCGCCGGCAGACGCAGCAGCGACAGGGTGCGCGTCACCTCCGCCTGGCTGCGCCCGATGACCTGCCCCAGCGCCTCGTGCGTGTAATCGTGCCGCTCGATCAGCCGCGCGAAGGCGCGGGCCAGCTCCATGGCGTCGAGGTCGACACGCTGGATGTTCTCGATCAGCGCCAGCTCGTCGGGGTCGCCGTCGGTGACGATGGCGAAGATGGTTTGGCGGCCGGCCAGCCCGCAGGCGCGCAGGCGCCGCTCACCCGCGATCAGCCGGTAGTCGCCGTCGCCGAGATCCTGCACGAGAACCGGCTGCTTCAGCCCGTGGCGGGCGATGGAGTTGGCCAGTTCCTGCAGCGACTGGTCGTCGAAATGGCGGCGCGGCTGGTCGGGATTGGGGTGCACCCGGTCGAGATCGACCTCGATCAGCCGCGGGAAGTCGGCAGACAGCCCGAACAGGGCGTCCCCGCCGCGCTGCGCCGCCTTGTCGAAAATGCGGGTGCTGGTCCGTTCGAGTTTACGAGACATGGGCGTCTTCCGCAGTCTGGAGGTGGGCGGCCAGTTCGCGCGCCAGTTCGCCGTAGGCCTGGACGCTGTTGGAATTCGGATCGGCCTCGATGGCCGGGCGGCCGGCGCCCGACGCCTGGGCGAACAGGGTGGCGCGCGGCACCGCGTTCAGGACGCGGGTGCGCCCCTCGTAATGCTCCTGAATCTCGCGCAGGCTGGCCTGATCTTGCGTCAAGCGGGACGAGAACATGGTCGGCAGGATGCCGAAGATGTTCAGCGACGGGTTCGAGCGGCGGCGGATCTTGGCGATGGTTTCCAGCAGCAGCGGCACGCCAAGCCCGGCGAACACCTCCGTCTGCACGGGAATCAGCACGAGATCGCTGGCCGCCAGCGCGTTGATGGTCAGAAGGCCGAGGTTGGGCGGGCAGTCGATCACGATGACATCGTAACGGTTCCGCACCTCCGCCAGCTTCTCCTTGAGCACCAGGGAGTTGTCCGGCTCCGCCACCAGCTCGGTCTCCGCCGCGGCCAGCCCGATGCTGGAGGGGGCGAGCATGACGGCGCCGCCGCACACCGGCTGGAGGATGCTGTCGAAGGACGCCCCGCCGCGCACCACATTATAGATGCCCTTGCGCTGGGTTTCGATCTCGCCGGGGTCGAGCCCCATATGGACGGTGGCGTTGCCCTGGGGATCGCTGTCGAGAAGCATCACCTTCAGGCCCAGCGTGGACAGCGCATAGGACAGGTTGACCGCCGTCGTCGTCTTGCCGACGCCACCCTTCTGATTCGCCACGGCCACCACGGCGCGCTGCATCTTGGGCACACCGGCGTTCTGTGGCACCGCCGCCATGCCGCCCTGACCCGCCAGGAAACCGGCGACCTGCTGGGGGATGCGCTCCGCCCCGCTTTCCCACCGGCTGATCCGGGAGCGGTCGTAGCGGCGGTTCAGTGCGCCGTTGAGCCAAGTCGCGAAGCTCAACTGATCCTCGGCACGCCGTTCGCGGATGGCGCGCAGTTCTTCCCCGTTCATCGGGCCTCCGGCTTTCCCTGTGTGTGGTCCTTTCTTGCAAAATGTGACGCAACTGGTCAAGCCGGAGCGTGCCTATTTGCGTCAATTGGCGACGGGAGCCAGTGTCATGCGACGTCGTATGGGACTATGGTCATAGAAAGGACAAGCTGTTCCCGGCCGTTTTGAGCGGCGCGGAACCGTTCCGGAGGCGAATCGACCAGGACCCCGTCAAGCCCATTTTCCAAAGCGTTACCAATTCAGCGTTGCTCCGTGAACCTGATTCCGATTCGGGCCTTGATACGCCTGGATTCCTTTGTTTCAAATTCAGCGTTGGTGTTCGATTCGCCGGTTTCCTCTGGCGTTGCAAGTTCTGCGCGGGACTCGTCGAGTCGGCTAAGCCCCGGAAAGCCTTGGGTTTCCGAGTCGAATGTTACCAATTCAGCGTTGGGACCGATTCGGCTTTGTATCAAATTCAGCGTTGGGACCGGTTGACAGTTGACGGTCCTGACCGGGAAGCCTCGATCCACGCCGATGCTCGCTGTGGTGGAGGATCAGGGTTCGGAACACCCTCGAATGCCCGGTTGGCGATTCTCCGCCTCCCCCGACGTTGCGTTTTCAGCGAAGGGGGTCGCGCCAGCACCCGCGCAACCGGTCTAACCGGAGAATCCTATAGGGACTCATATAGGACATGGTTGCGAGTTCAGCGTGGATAACCGCCTTTTGTGACTCGTCTTCAGCGTGGATGAGCGGGTCCCCGTTGCGACTTCGGCGTTCCCACCGTTGCGGAGTCAGCGAGCCGATCCGGCCATTTTCGCCCGCTGCGATTCCAACTCAGCGTGGACAAGCCCGTCCGGCTGTGGACAAGCGGTGTTCCGGCGCCGGGTGTTCTGTTGACGACGCTGATTTTGAAACGTTGCCTCGGCGGTCGCCGGCAGGGACGGGGGTGGCTGGGAGAGCGGAAGGCCGCTTCGCTGAAGTTGAGTCGGAATCTGCAGCTTCCGTTGCAACTTCAGCGATTCGTGGGATGGACGCGCTTCACAGCCACCACATTTTGTGTTTTCTGAAATGACAGGAACGTGACCGAACGAGGCCGGAGGGGTCCCATGGCGAAAATCCACGAGCAGCTTACCCTGGAGGGATTCGAGGCGGTTCTTGCCCGCACCGAAGACCCCAAGGAGCGCCGCCGTGTGATGATGGCCCATGAAGCGCTGTCCAACGAAATGGACGCGATCGGCTATCTCCACGCCGGCTTCTGCCAAGCCTCCCTGCCGCACCGCAAGCCCAAGGACGAGACCGCTCCCTGGGTGCGCAACAACGGCAAGTACCAGCTCGTCGTCCGTCCCGGCATCCTGCCGCTGCGCGACGGCACGGTCCTGGACGTCGGCGTTCCCTACGGCGCCAAGGCGCGCCTGATCATGATCTACCTGCAGACCGAGGCGCGCAAGACGCGCAGCGCCCACGTCGATCTGGGGCCGAGCATGAGCGCGTGGCTGCGCCGTCTCGGGCTGGCCCCGACGGGTGGCGAGCGCGGCAACTACAAGCCGGTGCGCGAGCAGGTGCTGCGGATCGCCCGTAGCGAATTCACCCTGCGCACCACCACCGGCCCTTCGACGGCGGAGATCTCCGACCAACGCCTGATCGACGGCATCAAGCTGTGGCGGGACGAGGAGGACACGCCGGACCTGTTCCGCACCGGCGGCGAATGGGTGCGCTTCGTTCGCCTGACCCAGAGCTTCTTCGAGCATCTGATGGAGCACGCCGTCCCTCTGGACGAGCACGCCATCGCCAAGCTGAAGAACTCGGCCCTGGCCCTCGACGCCTATGTGTGGCTGGTCCACCGCCTGCACCGGCTGGACAAGCAGACAGTGGTTCCCTGGCACGCCCTGTCGCAGCATTTCGGCTCGGTCAGCGAGCATCGCGTCCTGGCCTTCCGCCTGAAGGAGGCGTTGAAGGACGTCATGGCCGTCTATCCCGACGCGAACATCGAGCCGACCTCGAAGGGCCTCGTCCTGCGTCCCTCGGCGCCGGCCGTACCGTCGAACAAGCACCTCGTCCTGCGCCCCGTCCGCGGCTGATCAGGCGTTGGCTGAGCGCTGCGGACGGACCTGTCCGCACGCATGCGTCGTTCTGAAATGCGCCTCTGAAAGGTGATGCGGCCACGCGGTGCGATGGCGGGCCGGATGCCGCGGAGCAGCCTGAAGGCCGGCCTGTCTCTCAGGCCTGGGGAATCCGGTACCAGGATCCGCGGTTGTTCCGGAATCGACCGGAACGTCATCGGTGCCGCATTGTGCGGCGGCCCTTTCACCACGCAGACACAGAGACACGGAGGAAAGCGGCGTCCCTGCGTCTGCGTGTCTCCATGGTAAGACCGTGCCTCCCCGAGCGCTCCTACAAGGGCAGCAGTTCCCGCTCCGCCGCGTCCGGTGACGGCGCGGCCAGGGTCCCGCGGGTGACCGTCACGGCGCTGTGCCCGCCGCCCTGCGGGGTGACGCGCACCTGCACGCCGATCCGCTCCACCAGCGCCGGGACGTGGCTGATGACGCCCACCTGCCGCCCGGTGGCCTGAAGCGCTTCCAGGCAGGACAGCGCCAGATCCAGGCTGCCGGGGTCCAGCGTGCCGAACCCCTCGTCGATGAACAGCGTGCCGATTCCGCCGCCGCTGCCCCCCGCCATGGCCGACAGGCCGAGCGCCAGGGCCAGCGAGACCAGGAACATCTCGCCGCCGGACAGGCTGTGCACGCCGCGCCGCTCGTCGCCCATTTCCCCGTCCACCACCTGGATCTCCAGGTCGGCCCCGCCGACCCGCTCCAGCCGGTAGCGGCGGGCGAGATCCGCCAGATAGCGGTTCGCCTGCACCAGAAGCAGGTCGAGGCTGAGGCTCTGGGCGAAGTTGCGCAGCTTCCGCCCGTCGGCGGAGCCGATGAGCTGCGCCATGGTTGCCCACAGGCCCTGCTCCTTGCGCTGCGCTTCCACCCGGTCGAGCACGGCGGTGAGGCGGCCGCGGTTCTCCGTGTCGGCGCGCAGCCGGGCCTGGGCCTCTCCCAACCGGCCGCGGGCCTCCCGCAGGCGCCGGCCGGTCTCGGCCACGGCACCGCCGGCCTCCTCCGCGTCGAGCGCAGGCCGTCCGGCTGCGTGGTGCTCCTGCCGCAGCCGCGTCCGCTCCGCCGCCACCAGCGCGTCCTCGCGCCACGCCGACTCGAGGGCGGCCAGCGCCCGCTCCTCTGCGGCCAGCCAGTCCTCGTCCCGGACCAGATGGACGCGCGCCGCCTCCACGGTCACGCCGCAACGCTCCGCCGCGGCGGCCAGGGCGTCCGCCGCCGCTTCCGCCTCGGCGGCGCAACGGCGTACGGAGTCGCCGCGCGTGGCGACGGTCTGCTCCGCTCCGGACAGGCGGGCCGCCGCGTCCTGCCGGGCGATGGTGGCCTGCTCGACCAGGGCCTCCGCTCGTTGGCAGGCTTCGGCCAGCTCCTTCTTCACGACGGCCACCCCCCGCCCGCCCAGCAGGGACGCCCGCGCCGAGCGTCGTTCGCCCAGCGTCGCGGCCAGATTTTCGCATCGCCGCCGCGCCGTCTGTTCGGCCAGCCGCGCCCCCTCCAGTTCCGCCGCCTTGGCGCCGGCCTGCCGCTCCAGGGCCTCCACGTCGCGTCGCGCCTGGGCCGAGCCCTCTCGCTGGCGCAGGACCTCGGCGACCCGCCCGCCAAGGTCTTTGCGGAACCCGTCGGGATCGCTTTCCAGTGCGTCGCCCCAATCGGTCAGCCCGGCGAAGGGCTGGGCCAGCTCCGCCCGCACGGCTGCCCGCGTGTCCGCCGCCTGATCGCGCCGCGCCACGGCCAGGGATTCGGCGTGGTGGGCGGCGTCACGCTGACGGGTCCGCGCCTCGATCGCCCGCTCCACTTCGGTCAGCGCCGCGTCCCGGTCCCGGCAGGCCTGCACCGCGGCGTCGAACCGCGCCTTGTGGTCAAGCGCCTTGGCCTCGGCCCGTCCGGCTTCCGCCAGTTCCGCGTCCACACCGGCCAACCGCCGGGTGACCGTCTCCGAGTCCGGTTCGGCGGGCAGCCCGAAGCCCGGCGCCCGCTCCGCCCAGCGCACCGCCGTGGCTGTCCGGTCCGCCGCCAGGGCGGCCAGCCGCCCATCCAGAGCCGCGGCACGCTCCCGCGCCGCCTGCGCCGCGGCGGTGTGGGCGCCCTGATCCGTAGCCAGCCCGGTTACTTCGGCGCGCAGGGCGGCAACGTGGCGCTCCTGATCCTCGGCAAGCCGGTCGAGCAGGGTGTGCCCGGCTCCCCAGGGATGCTCCGTGGCGCCGCAGACCGGGCAGGCCTCGCCCTCCGTCAGTTGAGCGCGCAGCGACGCCACATCCTCGCTGCGGGCAAGGCGCAAGCGGTGCAGGGTGGCGTCCGCTTCCTCCAACGCCGCCCGGCGCTGGTCCAGCCGCGCTTTCGCCGCCGCCGCATGGGCCTCCCCGTCCGCCGCGGCCGTGCGCCGCTGCTCCCGTTCCGCTTCGGCCTCCGCGGCGTCCGCCGCCAGCCGCGCGGCCCGCTCCGCCAGCTGGGCCAAGGCCGCCAATCCATCACGCCGTTCCGCCAGCGCCGTGCGGCGTCCGCGCAGGGCGTCCAGCGACTCCACCGCCTCGGCCTTCAGCGCGGACAGCGTCCGCTCGGCTGCGTCCCGCTGTGCTTCGGCGTCCCGCCGGACGGCGGACAGGCGGGCCAGCTCCGCCTCGTGGGCCATGGCTTCCGTGGCGGCACGGCCGGCCTCCGCCTCCCGCACCGCCCTTGCCGAGTCGCGGTGGCGCAGCAGCAGCGCGTCCCAGCGCGCCCACTGGTCGGCCACCGGCCACAGCGCCGTCTGGCCGGCCAGCCAGCCGTCCCGTTCCGCCGCATCGGTGCGGGCCTGGTCCAGCGCCGTCCGGGTGGCGCTCCAGCTTTCCCCAATCCCCTTGGCGTCCGCCTCCGCCGTTGCGGCGTCGGCGAGCGCACCGGCCTGTTGACCGGTCAGCGCGGCGATCTCGGCGTCCAGCGCGGCTGCCCGCTCCAAGTCCGGCTCGGCGGCGTCGATGGCGCCGCGGGCCACCTCGTAGGCGGTGCGCACCTCGCGATGACGGGCCTCGGCCTGGACCAGCCGGTCCTGCGCCTCCGTCACGGCGGCGTGGGCGCAGGCCAGAGCCTCCCCGGCCGCCGCCGCCGCCGCGGCGCAGCGGTCCGCTTCGCTCAACCGCACCCGCAAGGGCTGCAGGCGGCGCAGCAGCGCGGCCTCCTCCCGCCGCGCCGCGGCCTCCTGCCAGACCGCTTCGGCCCGTGCGCTCGCCGCGGCGGCGTCCGCCTCCGCCTTGGCCAGCCGGGCGTCCTGCTCATGCCAGGCGACGGCGGCGCGGGCCTGCTCGAACACCGTCTCCTCCCGCCGGACCGCTTCGGCCGCCGCTTCGGCCTCGGCGTCCAGGGCGGCGCGCTCGTCGTCGGTCAGCACGCCGATGCCCGCGCATTGGGCCTCCAACGCCTCCAGCGCCCGCTGCTCCTCGCGGGATCGCTCATGCGCGGCGACGGAGATGCGGGAATAGATCTCGGTGCCGGTCAGCAACTCCAGCAGGGCGGAGCGCTCCATCGCCGGGGCCTTGAGGAAATTGGCGAAATCGCCCTGGGCCAGCAGGACGGCGCGGCGGAACTGCTCGAAGCTGAGCCCCAGCCGGGTGGAAATCTCGTCCAGCACGCTGGTCTTGCCGTCGCCCAGCCGCTTGCCGTCCGCGAGCGCGGTCAGGCTCATCGTCTGCTTCTGCAACTGGCCGCGCGCGTTCTGCCGCGCCCGCCGCAATTCCCAGCGCGCCCGGTAGGCGGCGCCGTCGATCCCGGCGAAATCCACCTCGGCCCAGCCGGACCCGGCGCCACGACGCAGGACGCTGCGCACGTCGGTGGTGCTGATGGCGTCGGTGTCGCCGCTGGCGCCCAGCGCCACGCCGCGCCCGTCCGGCAGCCGGGGCATGCGGTCGAACAAAGCGAGGCACAGCGCGTCCAGGATCGTGCTCTTTCCCGCACCGGTCGGGCCGGTGATGGCGAACAGCCCGGCGTGGCGCAGCGGCCCGCCGGCCAGTTCCACCGCGAAGGTCCCGTCCAGGCTGGCCAGATTGCAGCCACGAACCGCCAGAATCCGCATCACGCACCCTCCTGGACGGTCGCGACCAACTCGTGGAAGGCGGCGAGCAACGCCGATTCCGGCTCGCCCTCGTGATGGCGGCGGTAGAGCCGCAGGAACACGTCCTCCGGCGCGAGATCCGCCAGATCGGCCAGCGGCACGGATTCGGCCAGCGCCTCGCCGCTGCCGGTCAGCCGCAGAGCCAGCTTGACCAGGCGTGCCGGGCGCCCGGCCAACGCCGCGACCACTTCCTCGCGCAGGGCCGGCCGGGGCGCCGGCAGTTCCACCGAGACCTCTATGTAAGGCCAAGCCTCGCGCGGCAGCTCCTCGTCCAGTTCCAGCGCGGCCAGCGCCGTCAGCGCGTCCTCCGGCGCCGAGAACCGTCCGCCGCCGGGGATTCGCCGGATGGCGACGAAGCGGGGCACCCGCAGCGATTCGACATTAGCCAGCCGTCCCTCCGCGAAGTCGGCCAGCACCACCTGATGCGGGTAGGGCTCCTCGTCCACCGCCAGCGGGAGGGGGGAGCCGCTGTAGCGCACCGACTCGCGCCTCCCCACCGCCTGCGCACGGTGCAGATGGCCCAGCGCCACATAAGCCGCGTCCTCCGGGAAGACGTCCACCGGCAGCGCGTGCTGGTTGCCGCCGAGGATCTTGCGCTCGCTGAGTTCGGACAGGGCGCCGTCGCGCATGTAGCAATGGCCGGTGAGGATCAGCGCCTCGCCGGGCCGCAAGGCGCGCCGTCCGGCCTCCGCCGCGTCGGCGTAGACCCGGCGCACCCCTTCGACCAGCGGGTCGGCGCCTGCCGCGATCTCCTCTTCGCTCAGCGGCGGCAGGTCGGCGGGGCGCAGATAGGGCACCGCGACGCAACGCGCGGCGACCGTCCCGTCGCGGCCGGTCAGCGGAACCACCAGCCCCTCCGGTGCCACGGCGCCATCCCCGTCCACCGGCAGGGCGCCGATCACCCGCACCCCCATTTCCGTCAGCAGGGGGGAGGGCGCCTCCAGCCGGCTGCCGCTGTCGTGATTGCCGGCGACCACCACGATGTCCAGCGTCGGGCTGCGCGCCTTGGCCTTCGCCAGGAACCGGTAGAACAGGCCGAGCGCCGGGATCGGCGGGTTCTGCCCATCGAACACATCCCCGGCGATGACCAGCGCGTCGACGGCCCGATCCTCGAGCCGGTCGAGAAGCCAATCAAGGAACCGCGCGTGCTCATGCTCGCGCGCGAAGCCGTGCAGAGTCTGCCCGAGGTGCCAGTCGGCGGTGTGGAGAAGGCGCATGGGGAAAAGCGGGTCCATCGGAAAGGGGACCGGCATTCTACGAAAGCGCGGCGACGAAGGCGCCGTGTGAAAAAGGCAGCGGGGAAAAATCGCCGGGGGACGAAAAAAGTGCTTGCCACCCCCGGGACACCCCGCATATAAAGCGCCTCCCGACGCGGTGGCCGCCAACGAGGCGCCGACGGGTCGGAAACACAGAAGACATTCTGGCCCTGGCGGCCCATTCCTCGAAGGGAATGGGCGCGGGGTGTTGCGGTTCTCCTGAGGGCCGCGGGATCTTGGAAATCGTTGATACCGTGTTGTGAGAAGGGATGCGCAGGCGGCGGTTTTGGCCGTTGGTCGCGGACCGGTTCCGGAAGGGACTGGCATCGCGGGTCGCTTGAGCATCTCGGTCAAGCAGTAAGAGACGAACAGTTTCGAAAGCTTGGGTGAGGTCGCGTTGAGCGGCCCTGTCAAGTGGATGCTTCGGTATCCAGCTTGAACCTGAGAGTTTGATCCTGGCTCAGAACGAACGCTGGCGGCATGCCTAACACATGCAAGTCGAACGAGGGCTTCGGCCCTAGTGGCGCACGGGTGAGTAACACGTGGGAACCTGCCTTTCGGTTCGGGATAACGTCTGGAAACGGACGCTAACACCGGATACGTCCTTCGGGAGAAAGTTTACACCGAGAGAGGGGCCCGCGTCCGATTAGGTAGTTGGTGGGGTAACGGCCCACCAAGCCGACGATCGGTAGCTGGTCTGAGAGGATGATCAGCCACACTGGG
>NZ_JBHSLC010000121.1:0-690 GCF_042657465.1 Azospirillum himalayense
CTATCATGAGATCGGCGCCAGCACCTCCGATGAGAAGATCGTCACCGAACATTCCATAGAGTGTGTTGCCACGCGCGTCGGCAACAAGTGTGTCATTGTAGCTGCTCCCGAGAACTTCCTCAATCGACACCAGTCGGTCGCCTTGAGCATACCCTCCCAGCGCAACGCCAACATCCAACCGGACGGTCACCGCAGCGTCAGACATGCCGTAACTCACATAATCAATGCCGTTTCCACCATCCAACCAGTCGCCGCCGGCGTCGCCGAAGAAGTCGTCATTCCCGTCGCCACCTTCCAGCCAATCGCTGCCGGCTTCGCCGTACAGGAGGTCGTCACCCTTGTCCCCTCGAATTATGTCATCGCCACCGCCACCGAACAGCACATCATTGCCAAGCAAACCCACGAGGACGTTGCCGTCGGCTCCGCCGTAAAGCGTGTCGTTGAAATCCGACCCCATCGCACTTTCAACGCTGATCAGCTTGTCGCCCTGCGCATCCCCGCCCGATGCCGTGCCCTGGGAGAGGTAAACCGTAACAGGGGCGGTGGAGGTGCTGTAGCTTACCAAGTCCATTCCTGAGCCACCGTCGATCTGGTCGGCGTCCGCGCCCCCGACCAGCACATCGTTGCCGTCTCCCCCTTGAAGGATGTCGGCTCCAGCATTGCCAATCAGCTCGTCGTCACCTCCCAGTC
>NZ_JBHSLC010000122.1:0-223521 GCF_042657465.1 Azospirillum himalayense
TGGTCAATACGAGAGCGAGGAAAGCCGGGATGACCGGCGCAATGGAGCCTAGGCAGTTGATATCACAAGCGATCCCGCTGAGCATAGCCCCGATGATGGACTGGACGGACCGCCATTGCCGGAGCTTCCTTCGCCTGCTGTCGAAGAACACGCTGCTCTACACCGAGATGGTCACCACCGGCGCCGTGCTGCACGGCGACCGCGAGCGGCTGCTCGGCTACGACGCGGCGGAGCATCCGGTGGCGCTCCAGCTCGGCGGGTCGGACCCGGCGGAGCTGGCCGCCTGCGCCCGCATCGCCGAGGAGTGGGGCTATGACGAGGTCAACCTGAACGTCGGCTGCCCGAGCGACCGCGTGCAGTCGGGCCGCTTCGGCGCCTGCCTGATGGCCGAGCCCGATCTGGTCGCCCGGCTGGTCGGCGCCATGCGCGAGGCGGTGTCGATCCCCGTTACCGTGAAGTCGCGGATCGCCATCGACGAGATGGAGGAATGGCCGACGCTGGACCATTTCGTCCGCACCGTGTCCGCCGCCGGCTGCACCCACTTCATCGTGCACGCCCGCAAGGCGTGGCTGAAGGGTCTCAGCCCCAAGGAGAACCGGGACATCCCGCCGCTGCGCTACGACCTCGTGCACCGGCTGAAGCGGGAGAACCCGCAGCTCACCATCGCCATCAACGGCGGCATCCGCACCCTGGACGAGGCGGAAGGGCATCTCGCCACGCTGGACAGCGTGATGATCGGGCGTGCGGCCTACGAGACGCCTTACATCCTGGCCGACGCCGACCGCCGCCTGTTCGGCGGGGAGCCCGGCCCCGACCGCTACGCGGTGGTCGAGGCCATGGCGGCCTACGCCGAGGAGCGGATGCGCCAGGGGGCGCCGCTGTCGGCGATCACCCGGCACATGCTGGGGCTGTTCCAGGGCCTGCCCGGCGCCCGCGCGTGGCGGCGCCACATCAGCGAGAACGCCCATCTGCCCGGCGCCGGGCCGGAGGTGCTGCTGAAGGCCGCGGCGCTGGTGCCGCATCGCGAAGCGGTCACGCAGCCAGCGGGATGAGCGCGGCGAGCGTCAGGCAGACGACGATGGTCAGCCGCGTCCGCAGCGTGCCGAACCAGCGGGGATAGCGTCCGTCCGCCGCCGCGCTGCGGTCCACCGCCCAGGCGAGCAGGAAGGACAGGATCAGCGCCGGCACCGTCAGACCGGACGGCAGCAGGGTGGCACCCCACCCCAGCAGCGACGGCGCGACTCCCCAGGCCAGCCACGCCGGCCCGCTCGTCTCGCCGTCCCGACCTGCCCCATCCTGCCCCGCGAGGACGCGGCCCCAGTGGATGGCGCCGATGAAGGACAGGATCGACACCGCGTAGACGACCACCGCCCGAACCACGGCGGCCTGCCCGTCGCCCTCCGTCATCCAGGCCAGCGCGGTGCCGCCGACGAAGGGAAGCAACCCGCCGTAGGACAGCAGCCGGACGACCGAGGCCCGGCGATCATCGAAGGGCAGCGCGTCCATGCACTTACTGCGTCGGAGAGGAGGAGGCCAGCGCCTTGTCCACCGCCGCGGTCAGCGTGGCGGACTCCGGCGTAACCGAGCTGCCGAACCATTCCACCAGCCGTCCGTCGCGGCCGATCAGAATCTTGTGGAAGTTCCAGCGCGGCACACCCTGCGGCCCGGTGACCGCCGCCGCCCAGCGGTAGAGCGGATGGGCCTGCGGTCCGGTGACGGACTGCTTCTCCATCAGGGGAAAGTCCACGCCGTAGTTGAGTTCGCAGAAGGACGCGACCTGGGCGTTGCTGCCGGGCTCCTGCCCGCCGAAATCGTTGCTCGGCACCCCCAGCACGACCAGCCCGCGGTCGCGCCGTCCGGCCCAGAGCTTCTGCAGCCCCTCATACTGGCCGGTGTAGCCGCATTGCGACGCCGTGTTGACCACCAGCACCGCCTTGCCCCGGAAGGCATCGGGCGCGAGCGTACCGCCGTCGATGGCCGGCAGGGGCAGCGCCGCCCAGTCGAGCGCGTCGGCTGCCGCCGCGGTGCCGGGGGCGGCCGCGGACAGCATCAGGACGGCGGACAGCATCACGGCGGCGGATTGGGCGGTATCGCGGATCGTCAGCATGGCGGTCTCCCGTTCGGCGGCGCTGGTCTGTAGGGCCTTGTTCTATACGACGGTCGAGGCGTGTCGGATCATGCACGCGCATGGGTGCCATGGCCATCTTGCCGTGCGTCGGACGGGTGCGTCTGCTTTAGGGTTGTCCCCCCGCCTGCCCCAGACCATAGACCGGCCGACGCCCTCCCATGCGCCTTCTCATCCTGATGCTCGGCCTCGCCGGTTTCGCGAGCGCCTTCTCCCTGCGGACCACCGACCCGATGCTGACCGTCATCGCGTCGGACCTCGGAATCGGCGTGGCCGAGGCTGCCCTGCTCTCCTCCGCCTACACGCTGCCCTACGCGGCGATGCAGTTGATCCTGGGGCCGGTGGGCGACGCCATCGGCAAGACGCGGCTGATCCGGCTGTCGCTGGTCGTCCTGACCATCGGCGTGGCGCTGTCGGCGGTGGCGCCCGGCTACTACACCGTGCTGGCCTCGCGGATGCTGGCCGGCGCCTTCGCCGGGGGGATCATCCCGGCCTCCATGGCGCTGATCGGCGACCGGGTGGTCTACACGGAGCGGCAGTTCGCCATCAGCCGCTTCCTGCTGGCGGTGATCCTCGGCCAGATGTCCGGCTCCGCGGTGGCCGGCGCCCTGTCGGAGGTGGCGGGCTGGCGCACCGTCTTCGCCCTGGCGGCGGTGGTGACCGGCATGATCGCGCTGACCGCCTTCCTGGTCCTGCGGGGTGAGCGGGAAGAGCGGCATCCCCTGTCCGTGGCCGACGCGCGGGCGCGCTACGCCTCCGTCCTGGCGAATCCGGTGTCGGTCTGGGTCTTCGCGACGGTGGCGGCGGAAGGGCTGCTGATCTTCGGTGTCTTCCCCTTCGTCGCTCCCATGCTGGCCCGCCACGGGGCGGAGGGCGCCTTCGAGGCCGGGGTGACGCTCGCCGCCTTCGCCATCGGCGGAGTCGTCTACAGTTTCATCGTGCGGCGCCTGCTCGACACGCTCGGCCAATGGGGAATGATGGGGGCCGGCGGTCTGGTGGCCGGCGGGGCCTATCTGGCGATGCTCGCCCCGGTGCCCTGGCCGGTGGTGTCCCTGCTGTTCCTGGTCGCCGGATTCGGCTTCTACATGCTGCACAACACCATGCAGACCCAGGCGACCGAGCTGTCGGCAACGGCGCGCGGGTCGGCGCTCGCCCTCTTCGCCTCTTCCTTCTTCCTGGGGCAAGGGATCGGGCCGGTGGTCTATGGGGCGGTCGCCCATCAGGTCGGCCTGCCTGCCCTGTTCCTGTTCGGCGGCGTGATGACCGCGCTGCTGGGCATCGGGGCGGTGCGGCTGATTCGTCGCCCGACCTGACGGGGGGCCGGATGAATCGGCCTGACTGATATGTCAATATTTCGGATATCCCCAGATTCTGTGGATAACTCTGTTGGCGAATCGAGGGGTAACCGAAGGGACAGGCGGCCCCTCAAGGGGTCCGGCAGAAATGCCTTATTTTTGGGCACATTAGAAAACCGCGCCGATCAAGGATTTTTCGCGCTTGGCACGCGATTTCGGCCTTCTTCCGGCGGCTGCCCTGCCCCGCAAGCGGAGTCAAGCGAAGGATGTGTCCGCCTGTGAACAACTTTCCTTGACAGGCCACGCCCCCCGCGGCAAAGGGCTGTTTCCGGCGCCGAGACGACTTGCGCGCCACCGGCCCGCGGAGCACTCTGGCGCCATGTTCACCGTCAGCGAGAGCGAAGCCGAAACGATCCGCCGGGCCTTCCACGACCGCGGGGAATGGTCCGCCGTGGTGGAACTGCGCCGGCTGTTCCCGGTCTTCGCCAACAACCCGGAAGCGCTGCGCTGCGTGCGCGCCATCGCCGGCTGGCAACCCCTCCCCGAGTCCGCGGCGCCCCCGCCCAAAGTGACTCCGCTTCGGCGCCGCAAGCCGGCGGAGCCGCCGCTCTGACGACACTCTGCGGGCCGCCCCGTCAGGTGGCGGTGCGCGGCCCGCGGTCGCTGAGCGTGTCGGCCAGCGGCACGACCTTGCCGCCATCGGCGACCACCTGAAGCTCCGGCACGCCGCCGGCCTGGGCGCGGCGCTCGGCCAGGAGAACCTCCAGCATCGCCTCGACCTTCGGCATGTGGACGGTCTGCTGGTCGAAGGGCATCTGGATGCCCTGCTCGCGGAACTGCTCCAGGATGCGCATGCGCAACTCGTTGCGCACCGGGATGATGTGCTCGGTGTTGGCGACGAAGCAGCGCAGCTCGAACTCCGGCCCGCTCGGCCCGAAGTCGCGGAACATCACCACCGGCTCCGGGTTGCGCAGCACCTGGGCGTGGCCGTAGCCGATCCGCAGCAGCAGCGCGTAGACCTGCCGGGCGTCGGTGTCGTAGGTGATGCGGACCTTGATCTCGATGCGGGTGGTCTTGTCCTTCAGCGTCCAGTTGACCACCGACTTGGAGATGAATTCCGAGTTCGGGATGATGACGGAGGCGCGCTGGAAGGTCTGGATCTCCGTCGCGCGCACGCTGATGCGGCGCACGGTGCCCTCCAGCCCGTTGACGACCACCCAGTCGCCCACCTTCACCGGCCGTTCCACCAGCATGATCAGGCCGGAGATGAAATTGCTGACGACGTTCTGCAGGCCGAAACCGATACCGACCGACAGGGCCGAGGCGATCATGGCGAGGCTGGACAGGTCGAGCCCCAGCGTGCCGACCGACATCAGCACCGCCATGGTGGTGCCGAGATAGCCCACCCCCATGCGGATGGAGTTGCGCACGCCGTCGTCCATGTTGACGCGGCCGAGGATGCGCTCGTCGAGCTGGCGCTGGATGAAGCGGGTCACCGCGACGACGACGCCCAGCACCATCAGCGCCGACATGATGTCGCCCGGCGCGATGCGCACGCCGCCCACCGTGACGCCGCTGAGGAAGCCGTCGGCCAGCCCCTTCATCTCCGACAGGGTCATGCCGGTCAGCGGCAGCAGGAAGAAGGCGGCCACGGTCAGCAGCAGCCCGTCGATCACCGTCCGCCCGGCCTGCCCCAGCATCCGCCGGCCGCGGTCGGTGGCGATCACGATGTCGCGCACCTCGGCCACCTGCCCGCTGCCGCGCTCCAGCAGGACGCACAGCAGCTCGCGCAGGACGCCGCGCGCCACCAGCAGGACACCGCCGATGATGAGCGTGGTCAGCATCAGCTTCGAGGCGTAGATCGCGCCCACCAGATAGCCGGAGCCCGAGGCCACCAGCGAGGCGAGCGCCACCGCGCCGATCAGCAGCCGCAGCCGCAACCCGACGACCCGTGGGCGGGCCGGCGGCGCGTCGTCCGTCTCCGCCTCGGTGGGGGTGGCGGCCGGCGGCGGCAGGGTGACGTCCACTGCGCCCCCGGGCGTCGGTTCCGGGCATCCGCAATCGTCGGTCGCCTCGGCCTCCGGCGGCGGGGCGGCCAGCCAGAGGTGATCGGGGTAGAGGAACAGCAGCGACACGGCGATCAGCGCCATGGTGCCGAAGCCGGTGATCGACCGCAGCTCCGGCGGGGTGAACATGCCCTCCGACAGGGCGATGCCGGTGCCGGCCAGGGCCAGCCCGATCATGACGAGCGGGACGCGGCGCACCAGTCGGCGCGCGCTGTCCGGGTCGAGGTTGGCGAGCTGCCAGGACGGATGGTCGGGCGCCAGGGTGGCGCGGGCGACTCCGGTGACCAGGAAATAGGCGGTCAGGCCGCCCGACACCCCGACCACCAGCGCGGTCAGCGGCCCGGCATCGGCGGCGTCGCGCAGCAGCCCGACCAGGGCGCCGCTCAGCACCAGCGTCGGCACCAGCGGCACTAGGCAGCGGGCCAGCGCCTCCACCGCCATCGCCACCACGCGCTGGCGGTAGCTCGGCCGCTCCTCCAGGTTGCGGTGGCCGTAGCGGCGCAGCAGGACCCGGCGCACCGGCCAAGCGACCAGGAACAGAACGGCGGCGAGCGCGCCCAGACCGTAGAGTCGGCCGCGCCACTCGTCGTCGCCCATCACGATGCCGAAAGCCCGCGCCATGCGCTCCTGCACATAGGCCGTCTGCTCGGGCAGGGCGGCCCAGGTGGCGGGCAGCAGCGGCACCGGGCCGCGCCGGACGATCTGCTCGGTGAGCTGCGTCATGCGCTGGTCGGCGGCGGTGCGCAACAGGATGTCGGCGCGGGTGACGATCAGCTCGGTCTGCTTGGTCCGCCCCTCCGCCTCGCCGATGGTCTGGGTCAGGCGCTTGCGCTCCGCGGCGATCCCCGCTTCCTCCGGAGGGGCGCCTTGGGCCGGCGGGGGACCCAGCGCGTCCAGCATCCGCTGCGCGGTGTCACGGGCCGCCGCCGCCGCCGCGCCGGCTTCCCGGACCTCGTGCTGGATTTTCGCCAGATCGGCGCGCAGGGTCTCGTATTCGGTGTTCGCCAGATCGCCGCCCGCGATTCGGTTGGCGGCCCGCTCCAAGGCGTTCTGCCATTGCGGCAGCTTCGTCTTGAAATCCGCCGCCGCCTCAGCCGCCGGAGCCGCGGACTGGGCCAGGGCCGATGGGACGACGGCGCCCACGACGAGCGCGCCATACAGCATCAGGGCTGCCAGGAGCCGGCCGGCCCGGCGGTGGAAAGCGGAGGGAATCTGCATCACCGTTCGAAATCTCGTGTTGGCAAAAGGCGGCAGCCCCGGCGAACCGGGAAAAGGGATACCTATACTCTTCGGCGTCGCGGCAAAAGTATGGCGCTCCGTGTCACCAGGATGTGACAGAGAGCGGTGGGAAGCGCACACCTGTTCGGGATGACCGGCGGCGCTTGTGCGGTCTCCGCCGTTTCGTGCGCCTGCCTTCCGATTGGGCGTGGCATGGTTGCGCGTCTTGATGATACAGGTTGCGTATCGTCGCTTCACACGCACGTCATCATCATGGCCGGTTTAACCGACATCGACCGCACCCTGCTCCGCACCGCGCTGAAGGCCGCCAAGCGCAACGACGTCCCCTCCGTCGGAATGCCGACCGAGACGCTGGAACGGCTTTTGGAGTATCTGGCGGTTCTGGAAGGCGCGCAGACCGGCGCGCGGACCGAGGGCACTCCAGGGGCAGCGGGCTGACCCCGCAACCATTGCTTGGCCTGCGATGGCAGGACATCCAAATCCCAAGCTGCATACTACTGTATGCTAACTGCGTGGTGCCGGACCATCCCCCCGCTGAACGGCACGTTGTGACATTGAACTCGAGTCGCAACCGACACTCGACGCTACCTGTCAAAAGGAGTAATACTTTGGGACCCACTCTTTTCGGCGGACGATCGTTTTGTGCCAGTTTGCCACACCGGAATGCGGTCACGCCTGTCGCGCGATCAGGCTCGTCCGCGAACACAGCCGCAGCCCCGTGGGCTTGGACGCGCGCGCTTACCTGATCCGTGTCGAGCGCCGGCTCATGCAGTTCCATTGCGGCGCTCCGCTGGGCATTCCAGTGGAGGCGCCAACGTCCCGGGAGGCCGCGGAGTAACCGCCCGATCAAACACCGACCATGGAGTCGGCACCGACCATAGAGCCGGCGTCGTTCAATCCGCGGACGACCATTCGAGCCCCGTCAGTCCCGCCCGCTGGGCGCCTCGGGCCGGCCGCGGTCCGGTTCACGGCCACGGTTCCCGTCCGATGCCTCGTCGCGTTCCCGCTGGCGCTGCCATTGATCGAACTTCTCGGGATCGGTCACCAGATCGATGACGGACGGCTTCCGGTTGCCGTTGTCCTGCTGTGCGGGCATGAACACCTCCATCGTTGCACCACACCTGTCCTTTTGCATCATCAACAGCGCAAAGGGCCCGGCGCACCAAGCCCCGCAAGGGGAGAACCCCGCAAGCACAGCCCTGCTCCTTTGGCGTCCGGTTTTTGACACAGCACACCCCCGGCCGAATCCTTAGCCTGCGACGACGATCAAGACACAGTCGGGGGCGGGATGCTGCGGTTGGGAACACGGGTGAGGTTTGCGGGCCAGGAGGCTCTCGTCGTCGCACGAACCCTTGCCGGTGAGCCGACCTACGACATCCGTCTGGCCGATGGCCGTCTCATCAAATACGCCGCCGAAAGCGACCTGGAACCGATCGAGGGAGACGGGCCTGAAGACCCGCCCGCCCCGACGCGGCCATCGGGCTCCGGCGGCTCCAATACGGGGGGTATGCAGTGACCCGCGACGACTTCCCCTATTCGCTCCAGCCCTACGCGATGCCCGACGATGGCAGTGACGGGACGCAGGACCGCGACGGCTGGACGCTGGTGCTGTTCCGCGCCGCCGACGAGGCGGAGCGGCTGTGGTTCCGCGATCACGGATTCGCCATGGAGGGCCGCCGCTGGGTCCGCCACGCGCCGGCTCCGACCGGCCTCGCGGACACACCAACCTCCGGCAACGCGTCCGAGGAGCTGGACTTCGGAGACCGTGAGTCCGACGACCGGGCGCCGACCGGTGGCGGCCCTGCGCCGGACGTCGCCGCCTGATCTTCCGTTCCGGCGTCCGCGGCCTATTTCCAGTGCCGGCGCCCCTGTTCGCGGACACGCACGCCCCATGCCCGACAGCCTCGACTTCGACCGGAACGGCCTTGGTCCACTCCAACCGGGGCCCGGTGATCTGGCCCCAGGCGATACGTCTCCGGACGATCGTCACCAGCCCGCCCCCGCTGCGGCCGTTCCGCAGACCGCCCTGATCCGGCGGCTGCGCCGTGCGGCCTCCGGCAACGTCCCGGCGCCGGAAGGGGTGACGCTTCGGCAAGCCCAGCAGCGCGAGGTGATGGTCGGCGCCCACCTGACCCTGAGCATCGATTGGGCGACGGAGGTGGAGGTCCGGCTGGGCGCGGAAATGGTGCGCTTCGCCATCTACTGCCGCAACGCCGCCGAGTTGAACGCGACGCTGGCCCGCGACCTGGACGCCGAGGCCGCCTCGCTGGAGACGGCCCACCGCTTCGCCACGCTGCTCGGCCCTCTGGACGAGCGGGTCGAGGCGATGGCCGCGGCGGAAGAGCCGTTGCCGCCGCTCCCCTCGCTGCGCGGCCCCTACTACCTGCATGAGGTCTGCACCGGCTGCAACGGCGGCGGGGTGCGGGCCTGCGGCGGCGACGGCTGCCGCGGCGGCAAGATCCGCTGCACCCACAGCGCGACGGCCGAGGCGCCGGACTGCCCGGACTGCGGCGGGCGCGGCCAGCACCGCTGCCCGGTCTGCACCGGCGACGGGGTGGTCGCCTGCGAATCCTGCGGCGGGGTCGGGCAGTTCACCCACATCCACCACCCCCGCCTGACCGCCCATCCCTCCTACAGCCTGACCGCGCCACCGGACGCCCCGGCGGCGGTCCGCATGGCGCTGGAAGAGGCCGGCTTCGCCGGTTTCGCCGCGCTCGCCAACCCCGCACCCGCCACGGTGCGCCATTCCGGCACGCAGCTCCTCTACCAGCGCAGCGGCACGCTGACGGTGGTCGCGCTGTCCTGGGACTGCGATGGCGTGCCGTTCGAGGTGGAGACCGTCGGGCCGGACGGCGACTCCGCCCCCCTCCCCCCCTTCCTGGACACCGTGCTGGCCCCGGTTCTGGCGCGCATCGCGGCGTTGCCGCCCGCCGACGCCTTTGCCCTGGCCGGCGCCTACCGCCTGACCCGCTCCGTCGCCGAAGCGGTGCTCAACGGTCGGGAGCCGGACACCGCGGCGATCGTGGCCGACCATGAGGGATGCGTCAGCCCCGCCTTCGTGACGGAGATCGCCGCCGTTTTGGCGGAGCGCTTCGCCGAGACCAGCCGCACCGCCGTGGCGCGGACCTGGATCGTCGCGGCGGGGCTGCTCGCCCTGGTCCTGCTGCTGGTGGCGGGGGTGGACGGCCCGGCCCTGCTGACCGGCGCGACGCCGGAACAGCCCGCCCCGGCGGCGCTGCGGCTGGGCTGGGACATCGGGCTTCCCATCACCATCGGGCTGGGTCTGTGGATGCTGGTGCGCGGGGTGGTCCGCGGGGCTCTGGGCGCGGTCTTCGGCGGGCCGGTCCGCGCCCCGGACCAGGGGTCCTGGCCGCTCGTCCTGCTGTCCGCCGCCGCGGTGCTCCATCTCGGCCTGCTGACCTGGTGGAACGGCGGGCCGGGTTTCAGCCGGCTGAACCACCGGCTGGACGTGGAGGCGATCACCGAGGGCCGCGCGCCGATGCCCGCCCCGCGAGTCCTGACGCCGGAGGAGCGGATCATGGCGGCGCAGCGGGCGCTCGCCCGGCTGGGGCGCTACGACGGGGCCATCGACGGCAAGATGGGCGAAGGCACGCGGACCGGGCTCGCCAGCCTGACCGGGCTGATCGACACGCCGCCGGGGGTGGCGCCCGAGGACCCGCTGGATCTGGCGGTGGCCATCGCCGCCGATCGGGTGGCCGTCAATCTCCGGACTCCGGAACTGCTGGTCGGACCGGGCTGGAGCAACGCCACCCGCTTGCGCATGAATCATGACGACCAGCCGCAGGTCGCCGGAGCCTTCCTCGGCGCACTCGCCGCGTCGGGCACGGAGCGGGCGGCGACGGGCCTGGAGTGGATGTCGGGAGACGGGTTGCGATCCGGACGGATCACCGTGACCGGCCGCATCGCCGATCCGAAGGACCGTGGGCGCCTGTGCTTCGGCCTGACCCACGTCGTGACCACCCCGGCTGGGCGGGACGCCGGGACGCCGCTCCGCACCTGCCGGACCGCCGGAAACTGGACCCTTGAGGAATGACAGGGGGATGAAGGGTGATGCCCGCGTCATGCGGGCATGAAAAAGGGGCCTGAGAAGGCCCCGATTTTCGTTTTCGCCCGGCGATGCGCCGACGATAGGGATGGTGCGGTCGAGAAGACTCGAACTTCCACAGCATTTCTGCCACAGCGACCTCAACGCTGCGCGTCTACCAATTCCGCCACGACCGCGACTTCATCGTTCGAATGAACCGGGCACGAAAGCCCAACTCATTGAATTACCTTGCTTTCCTAAGCGGGACGTTACGCGGCGCCGCATCGGATTGCAACAACTTTCTCGGGGTGCGGCCAAGCCGCCGACCGGCCATTCCCGGCCCGCCCGCGCCCCCATTCGTGCGCGCCGCGCCCTGTTATCGCATTCCAGGGGGATAAGCAAGCGGGATGCATCAACCGGGCGCGCCCGACGGTCGAGTGGGCACACACCAACACCCAAGGTTGTATTTTTCGGGGCGCAGGAGACAATCAGGAGAGATATGGGGAGCAAGGCGCCGCACGGCACGATGATGCGGTGCAAAAATTTGACTTCATGCGTTAACAGCGCTGTTTCCGACATTTTGTGACTCTTTTTGCCGTTTTCCGCTCTGAGGCGCGGTGCTATCGTTCGCCGTCAGCTGTCCAATTGTTGGACCAAACTCAGGCGGCGCGATCATGAACGGCGTCTCAACCGTCAAGGCCATCTTCGAAGAGCTTCGCAAGGAGATCCCCGAGCGCTATCAGCCCGGCGATCTCCTGCCCAATGAGCGGCTGTTGGCGGAACGGTTCGGCGTCAGCCGCAACACCATCCGCGAAGTCATCATCTTCCTCGAAGCTTACGGCTTGGTCGAAAAGACGCAGCGTGGCCCGCGCGTCAGCAGGCCAGACATCGAGGCGATGTTCCGTATTCTCGATCAATGCTTCGATCGCAGCATCAAGACCTGCCGGGAAGTCTTGCAATTCCGCCGGATCATCGAGATCGGCGTGCTGCCCGAAGTGGTCCGGCACATCACCGATGCGGAGATCGACGGGCTCAACCGTCTGGCCGAAGACATGGAGCACCAGTTGACGGTGCGCGAGGCGGCGGAGGTGGACTTCCGCTTCCACGCCGCCATCGTCGCCGCCTCCCGCAACTCCATGTTGCAAAAGATGTATCAGGCGATGTCGCAGCCGATGATCTATTACATGGAGATCGGCAAGAGCAACGCGGTGATCGGGCCGACCACGGTCGATTATCATCGCCAGATCATCGCAGCGCTGCGCGAGCGCTCCGTCGAGAAGGCCGTCGAGGCCAGCAACGCACACTTCCATTTCAGCGAGAGCGTGTTCAACCAGGAGGCGCAGCCGTCGGCTACGCCCACGCCCTGAACACGTCCGCTTCCTAAAAAAGGACTCACCTGTGAAAGCACTGATGATCGAAGGCGTGGACGTCTGCGCGATCCACGAGGTGGCGGAGCCGACCCCCGGCCCCGGCGAGGTGCTCCTGGCCATCCGCCACGTCGCCCTGTGCGGCAGCGACCTCAGCACCTTCAAAGGACTGAACCCGCTGGTTTCCCTGCCGCGCATTCCCGGCCACGAGATCGGCGGCGAGATCGCCGCAGTGGGTGAGGGCGTTCCGGCCGAGTACACCGTGGGCCGGCGCGCCATCGTCATTCCCTACACCGCCTGCGGCACCTGCCCGTCCTGCCGCAAGGGCCGGGTCAACGCCTGCCGCAGCAACCGCACGCTGGGCGTGCAGCAGAACGGCGGCTTGGCGGAGCGCATCGTCCTGCCCTACGGCAAGCTGATCCTGAACGACACGCTGGCGCCGCGCCATCTGGCGCTGGTCGAGCCGCTGTCGGTCGGCTTCCACGCCGCGGCGCGCGGGCGCGTCGAAGCGGCCGACACCGTTCTGGTCCTGGGCTGCGGCATGATCGGCATGGGCGCCATCGCCGGTTCCGTCCATCGCGGCGCCACGGTGATCGCGGTCGATATCGGTGAGGCGAAGACCGGTCTGGCCCGCCGCTACGGCGCCGCCCACACCATCGACGCCGGCAAGGAGGACGTGGCCGCCCGCGTCATGGAACTGACCAACGGCGACGGTGCCGACGTGGTGATCGAGGCGGTCGGCCTGCCCGCCACCTTCACCCAGGCCATCGACCTCGTGTCCTTTGCCGGCCGCGTCGTCTACATCGGCTACGCCAAGGAGCCGGTGTCCTACAAGACGCAGTTCTTCAACCTGAAGGAGCTGGACATCATGGGGTCGCGCAACGCGACTTCCGAGGATTTCCAGGCCGTCATCCACTATCTCGAAACGCTCGGCCACGCCCCCGACGACCTGATCTCCAAGGTCTTCCCCTTCGACGAGGCCGACAAGGCCCTGCCCTATTGGGCCAAGGAGCGCGACACCACGGTCAAGGTGATGATCGAGCGCTGACCCTTCCGCCGGCGCCCGCCGGGCGCCGTCATCCTCAGAACTGCCGCGGCGGGGCGTGCCGGTCCCGCCGCCGGGTCCGGCCATGTTTGGCGGGACCCGTCCATGAGCCACGTCCACAGACGGGCTCCCCGGCATCCACTATGGAGGAAATAATGAAGCGCTTTCTGGCGTCTGCCCTTGCCGCGTGCGTGCTGTCGATCGGTGCCGCGTCCGGCGCCATGGCCAAGACCGAGATCATGGTTGCCTACGAGAACAACCCGGGCGAGCCGCTCGACCGGGTGATGCATCACTGGGCCGACCTTCTGAAGGAGAAGAGCAAGGGCGAGATCACCCTGAAGCTGTTCCCGAGCTCCCAGCTCGGCGCCAAGAAGGACGTCATGGAACAGGCGATGATGGGGATGAACGTCATCACCCTGACCGACGTCGGCTTCCTGCAGGATTACGATCCGGATCTCGGCGTTCTGTTCGGCCCGTACCTGACCGACGACCCCCAGAAGCTCTTCAAGATCTATGAGAGCGACTGGTTCAAGAAGAAGGACGAAGGGCTGCGCAAGAAGGGCGTGCACATCGTCATGTCCAACTACCTGTACGGCGTGCGCCACATCCTCGCCAAGAAGCCGATCAACACGCCCGAAGACCTCAAGGGCATGAAGATCCGCGTCCCGAACAACGTGATGCAGATCAAGACGATCGAGGCGATGGGCGCAACCGCGACGCCGATGCCGCTGGGCGAGGTCTATCCGGCCCTGACCACCGGCCTGATCGACGGCGTGGAGAACCCGATCTCCGTGCTGTACGGCGCCAAGCTGCATGAGCAGGCCAAGTATCTCAGCCTCGTCGGCTATCTGACCAACACTTCGGTGTGGGTCGGCGGTGAGGCCTTCTTCAGCAAGCTGCCGGCGGACGTCGTGAAGATGGTCCACGAGACCGGCTATGAGGCCGGCCTCTACAGCCAGAAGCTGGCTGCCGAGCAGGACGCCGAGTTCATCGAGAAGATGAAGGCGACTGGCGTCACCGTGATCCAGCCGGACCCGGCGCCGTTCCGCGAGGCCACCAAGGTCGTCTACACCCAGTTCCCCAAGTGGTCGGCCGGCCTGTACGAACAGATCCAGAAGGATCTGAAGTAAGAAATAAGTAAATCCGGGCGGGGCTGCCGTTCCGCCCGGATCGTTTGGAGGATTGTGCCATGGAGTTGATCCGGCGTTTGCCATCGGTCATTGCGGGAGCCGCGCTGGCGGGTCTGGTGGTGATGACCATCGTGGCGGTGTTCGCGCGCTATCTCTTTGACGCTCCGCTGCATTGGGGCGAGGAGATGTCCGGGCTTCTGATGATCTGGATCATCATGATCGGCGCCATCGTCGCCGAGCGTGACGGCCAGCATCTCGACATCCCGCTGTTCGTGGACCTGCTGCCCACCCGCATCCGGGCGGCGGTCGATCTGGCCATTTCGGCCCTGTCGATCCTGGTTCTCGGCTATGCCGGCTGGCTCGGTCACTTGCTGGCCCAGAGCGCCCAATACAAGCTGACGGAAATTCTTCAGATCTCCTGGTTCTGGATCGACATTGCCGTTCCGGTCGGTGCGATTGGCCTCGTCGCCTATCTTCTGCATCGCTGCTTTATTGACATCATGGTGATCGTGAAGGGGGAAGCGCCATGAGCTGGCCCGTCATCATTCTTATTATGCTTTGTCTTTTCGCTTTGAACATGCGAATCTACATTGCAATTTTCGCATCGGTTCTTGTCTATTTCGTGTTCTTCAGCCCGGTTCCCGACCAGATCGCGGTGCAGCGGCTGATCGGCGCCTCGCAGAACCTGTCCCTCCTGGCGATTCCCTTCTTCATCCTGCTCGGCACGCTGATGGACCACACCGGCGTGGCGAAGCGCCTGCTGCGCGTGGCCGACCTGATGGTGGGCAAGCTCACCGGCGGCATGGCGCTGACCAACATCATGCTCAGCACGCTGCTGGGCGGCGTCAGTGCCTCCAACCTCGCCGACAGCGCCATGCTCACCCGCATGCTGGTGCCGGAGATGGAGCGCAAGGGCTACAACCGCGCCTTTGCCGCCGCCGTCACGGCGTCGGGCGCGCTGGTGACGCCGATCATCCCGCCGGGCATCGCGCTGATCATCTACGGCCTCGTCGCCGACGTCTCCATCGGCGCCATGTTCATGGCCGGCATCCTGCCCGGCATCGTCATGGCCATCATGCTGATGGGCGCCGCCTACATCGTGTCCAAGCGCAACGGCTACCCGCCGTCCCGCGACAGCTGGCCCACCGCCTCGGAGACCACCAGCGCGTTGGTCGGCGCCTGGCCGGTGCTGGTCCTGCTGGTCGCCATCATCGGCGGCATCCGCGCCAACATCTTCACCCCGACCGAAGCCGGCGCGGTGGCGGTGCTGATCGTCCTGGTGATCGGTTTCGTGATCTACCGCGAGATGCGCGTCGCCCATGTGCTGGACGCCCTGGTCGGCACCTTCAAGGCCACCTCCTCGGTCATGCTGGTCATCATGGCCTGCTCGGCCCTGGCCTGGGTGCTGTCACTGGAGCAGGCGGCGCAGCAGCTGGCGACCTTCATCACGGCGCTGACCGACAACAAGTACGTCTTCCTGATCATCCTCAACCTGCTGCTGCTGTTCCTGGGCATGCTGATCGAGGGCAACGCGATCCTCATCGTCATGGTCCCGCTGCTGATGCCGACGGTGCACCAGCTCGGCATCGACCCGATCCATTTCGGCATCGTCGTGATCGTGAATCTCGCGGTCGGCTGTCTGACGCCGCCGGTGGGCACGGTGATGCTGCTGGTCTGCAATCTCGCCAAGGTGAAGATCTCCGACTTCATGAAGCAGTCCACCCTGCTCTTCGTGGCGCTGTTCATCTCGCTCATGCTCGTCACCTTCGTGCCGGAGCTTTCGCTGCTCCTGGCCCGCTGACCCTTCCTGCCGCCCTCCCGCTTCCCTCGCTTCTCCCCCAAGGGGCCTGACATGTCGAAGTACCTGAAGATCCATTCCAGCGACACCGTCGCCGTCGCTCTGGAGCCGCTGGCCCAGGGCACCGCGATCGACGGTCTGGGCGTCGTCCTGCTCGACGAGGTGCCGCAGGGCCACAAGTTCGCCGTGACGCCGCACCAGCCGGGCGACCGGGTCATCAAGTACGGCAGCGTGATCGGCCTCGCCAAGGAGGCGATCCCGGTGGGGCGGCACATCCACACCCACAACATCGGGACCGCGCTGGGCGGCCTGCAGGACTACGCCTACGCCGGACCGGCGAACGACGCGATGCCGGCCAAACGGGAGGCGCCGACCATCCAGGCCTTCGTCCGCGCCAACGGCGAGATCGGCGTGCGCAACGACCTGTGGATCATTCCGCTGGTCGGCTGCGTCAACGGCCTCGCCAAGAACGCGGCCAAGCGCTTCGAGAAAATGGGCCTGCTGCCCGAGGGCTCCCGCGTCATGGTGCTGGAGCATCCCTATGGATGCTCGCAGCTCGGCGGCGACCTGGACAACACCCGCAACATCCTGCGCGACTTCGCCATCCACCCCAACGCCGGCGGCGTGCTGGTCATGGGGCTGGGCTGCGAGAACAACACCCGCGCCCTGTTCACCCAGGGTTTCGAGCATCCCGACCCGCGCCGCCTGCGCTATCTGACCACGCAGGAGGTGTCGGACGAGCTTGAGGCGTCGCTGGAGGCGATGACCGAGCTGGCCGCCGTCATGCGCGAGGATAAGCGCGAGCCGGTCGGCGCCGACCGCCTGCGCATCGGCCTGAAGTGCGGCGGCTCGGACGGCTTCTCCGGCATCACGGCGAACCCGCTGCTCGGCGCCCTCTCCGACTGGCTGTGCGGGATCGGCGGCGCCACCGTGCTGACCGAGGTGCCGGAGATGTTCGGCGCCGAGCATCTGCTGATGGAGCGGGCGGAAAGCCGCGAAGTCTTCGAAGGCGTCGTCACCCTGATCAACGACTTCAAGCAGTATTTCATCGACCACAACCAGCCGATCTACGAGAACCCGTCGCCCGGCAACAAGGCCGGCGGCATCAGCACGCTGGAGGAGAAGTCGCTGGGCTGCACCCAGAAGGCCGGCCTCTCCCCGGTGCGCGACGTCATCCGCTACGCCGAGCGCATCCGCAAGCCGGGCCTGACCCTGCTGGAGGCGCCGGGCAACGACGGCGTGGCGGTCACCGCCCTGGCCGCCGCCGGCTGCCACATCGTGCTGTTCACCACCGGCCGCGGCACGCCGCTGGGCGGCGTGGTGCCGACCATGAAGATCGCCACCAACACCGCCATGGCCGAGAAGAAGCGGCACTGGATCGACTTCAACGCCGGCCCCATCGCCGAGGCCACCGCCACGGTGGACAGCCTGCTGCCGTCCTTCATCGACAGCATCCTCGCCGTCGCCAACGGCAAAGAGGCGCGCAACGAGGAGAACGACGTCCACGACCTCGTGATCTTCAAATCCGGCGTCACGCTCTGAACCCCACCGCCACCTCTCAGACAAGGACGCCGACCATGCAGCGCCTGAACGCATCCTTTCTCAACGGCCGGCCGCGCCCGACGACGACGCGGATCGTGCAATTCGGCGAAGGCAATTTTCTGCGCGCCTTCTTCGACTGGAAGGTCGACCGCCTGAACGAGGCCACCGGCGGCGACTGGGGCGTGACCGTCGTCCGCCCCATCCCCGGCGGCTTCCCGCAGACGCTGAACGAGCAGGAGGGCGTCTACACCGTCCTGTCGCGCGGCGTCGACGAGTCCGGCGCGAAGGTCTCGCAGGTCCGTCTGATCGGCTGCGTGCGCAACGAGATCGCCGCGCACGGCGAATGGGCGTCGGTGCTGGAACTGGCGCGCGACCCGAACGTCGCGGTGGTCGTCTCCAACACCACCGACGCCGGCATCGCCTATGTCCCGTCGGTGGCCTACGCCGACGAACCGCCGGTCTCCTTCCCCGGCAAGATGACCCGCTTCCTGCACGAGCGCTGGAAGGCCTTCGACGGCGCGCCGGAAGCCGGCCTGCAAATGCTGGCCTGCGAGCTGATCGACCACAACGGCGAGGAGCTGAAGCGCATCGTCCTGCTGCACGCCCGCGACTGGGCGCTGGAGCCGGCCTTCATCGACTGGATCGAGACGGCGAACGCCTTCTACAACACGCTGGTCGACCGCATCGTCCCCGGCTTCCCGCGCGCCGAGGCAGACGACCTGCGCGGAGAGCTGGGCTACGACGACCGCTTCATGGCGGCGGCGGAGCTGTTCCACCTGTTCGTGATCGAACGCAAGGAGGGGATGCCGGCGCTGCGCCTGCCGCTGGGCGAGCATGACGAGGGCACCGTCGTCACCGCCGATGTCACCCCCTACAAGGCGCGCAAGGTCGCCATCCTCAACGGCGCCCACACCGGCCTGTGCGCGCTGGCCCTGCTGGCGGGCGTGGAGACGGTGGGCGAGGCGGTGAGCGATCCCGCCGGGGCGCGCTTCCTCGACCGGCTGCTCAACGAGGAGGTGATCCCCTTCCTCACCCTGCCGAAGCCGGAGTTGGAGGACTTCGCGGCCGCCGTGCTGCGCCGCTTCCGCAACCCCTACATCCGGCACCTGTGGCACGACATCAGCCTGAACGGCCTCGTCAAGTACCAGACCCGCAACCTGGACCGGTTGCTCGCCTACCGGGAGCGGTTCGGCACACCGGCGCCGCTGATGAGCCTGTCGCTGGCCGCTTGGCTGGCCTTCTATCTCGGCCGCTTCCCCGGCGCTGCCACGCTGCCGCCGCGCGACTCCGCCGAGATCGTCGAGCGTGTCCGCGCCATCGGCGCCCTGGACGACGGCACCCCGGCGGGGCTGGAAGCGATGGTCGCCGCCTATCTGGGCGAGACGGCCTTCTGGGGCCGCAGCATCGACGACCGCTCGCTGCGCGCTCAGGTGATCGAGGACATCCGCTTCCTGACGGACGAGCCCTTCACCTTCGCCCGCCTCGCCGCGAGGCTGGAGGGCTGACAGCGAAAGGCCCCTTCCGCCAGCGCGGGAGGGGCCTTTTTCTTTGAGAACAGCGTTGTCCTGTACCGGCCGCGCCGGTCCGGCTTCAGTCCGGCGGGATGCCCAGCCGCAGCAGCATCTCCACGAGGCCGCTTTCCCCCACGGCCAGGGCGGCCTGGGACGGGGTCAGCCAGCGGCGCTCGCGCTGGCCCTTCTCAGGCCACTCGTCCAGAACCTCATCGACTTCCAGCAGGAAGACGGTCACCGCGCACAGGACCGACTTGTTGACGCTCAGCCGCTTCATGTAACGGAAATTGCCGAAGGGCCGGTGATCGACGGTGCCCCGCACGCCGGCTTCCTCGTAGGCCTCCCGCGCCGCCATGGCGCAGGGCTTAACGCCCTCCTCCGCCCACCCCTTGGGGATGATCCACCGCTTGGTTTCCCGCGACGTGACCAGCAGGATTTCCGGCCGGCCGTTGCGAAGGCGGAAAGGAAGGGCGGCGTATTGGGTGGCGGGAGTGCGGTTGCTCATCATGTCCAAGTGGGAAGGCCGGACCCGCGATCCAATTCGGCTGAACGGGATGGCGGGTGATCATTCTTATGACGATGGGCGGCTTTGCTGCGTGCCGCCCATCGGCACCATGATCATCCCCTATTAACGTTACTCAGTGGCAAATTCTTCCGTCAGACGGTCAATAATTTCGCCTACACCGAACCGGATAGGGTCACTGGCCGGAAGACCATGAGCCTTCGCCGCCGCTTCCAGGCAGGCGCGCGCCTCGTCCTCGCCATAGGCCTTGGTGTTGATGGCGATTCCGACCGGGCGGATGGCGGGGTTGGTCAATTGCCCGCAGCGGATCGTCAGGTCGATGACCTCCTGGATCGACGGCAGCGGGTGCTGCACGCCGCGCATGGTGCTGCGGGTCGGCTCGTGGCAGACGACGAAGGCGTCGGGCTGGGCGCCGTGCAACAGCCCCAGCGACACCCCCGCGAAGGACGGGTGGTAGAGCGAACCCTGCCCCTCGATCAGGTCCCAATGGGCCGGATCGGCCGCCGGGGCGATCCACTCCACCGCGCCGGAGATGAAGTCGGCCACCACCGCGTCGATGGCGACCCCGCGCCCGGAGATGAAGACGCCGGTCTGGCCGGTGGCGCGGAAATCCGCGTCCATGCCGCGGGCGCGCATTTCCTTCTCCAGCGCCAGCGCCGTGTACTTCTTGCCGACGGAGCAGTCGGTGCCCACCGTCAGCAGCCGCCGGCCCGGACGCTTGGTGCCCTTGCCGGTGGCGAAGCGCTGATCGGAATGGCGGACGTTGAAGAGCTGGCGGCCGTGGCGCGCCGCCGCCTCGGCGATGGCCGGGATGCTCTCCAGCCGGGTGTGCAGGCCGCTCGCCACGTCCATGCCGGACTCGATGGCCTGGACGATGACGCTCGTCCAGTGCTCCGGCAGGACGCCACCGGCGTTCACCACGCCGACCACCAGCGTGCGGGCGCCCTGCCCCGCCGCCTCGGCGATGGTCATGTCGGGGATGCCGAGGTCGGCCTTGCAGCCCTCCAGCCGGATCTGGCCGAGGCACCAGTCGGGCCGCCAGTCCACGATCCCCTGCGCCGTCTTGGCGCCGAGCTGGTCCTGAACGTCGCCGAGGAACATCAGATAGGGGTGGGGAATGTTCATGGTCGGGTCCTCTCGAAGAGACCGGTTGTTCTTCAGGCGGGCTCGGGCGTCAGGCCGGCTCGGGCGTCAGGCGGCGGGCGGACATCTGGCGGAGCAGGACGGGCACGATCAGCGCCAGCCCCAGCAGCGACGAATACAGCTCCGGCGTTACCAGCAGAATGGCGGCGATGCCGAGCATCACCCGCTCCCAGGTCCGCATGTTGGTCAGCAGCCAGCCGGTCAGGGTGGCGCCCAGACAGACGATGCCGACGATGCAGCCGAAGAAGGCGATGAAGAAGTCCGGCCAGTTGAAGCCCGGCGCCACCAGCAGCAGCGACGGCGAGAAGACGAAGACGAAGGGCACCAGCGCCTTCGCCAGCCCCAGCCGGAAGGCGGTGTTGCCGGTCTTGAAGGGGTCGGCCCCCGCCATGCCCGCCGCGGCGTAGGCGGCCAGCGCCACCGGCGGCGTGATGTCGGCCAGCACGCCGTAATAGAAGACGAAGAAATGCGCCACGATCGGCGCCACGCCCAGCAGGCCGAGCGCCGGGGCGGCGATGGTCGCCATGATGATGTAGTTGGCCGTCGTCGGGATGCCGCAGCCCATCAGGATGCAGACCACGCCAGTCATGATCAGGGTGAACAGCAGCGTCAGAGCCTTGGCGTCGGCCAGCCAGCCCGGCAGGAAGGCCCCCGCCCACACCGCCATCTCGCCCGCGGTGGAGGTGACGATGTAGGAGATCTTGAAGCCGACGCCGGTCAGCGTGACCACGCCGACGATGATGCCCACCGTGGCGGCGGCGGCGCCGACCGCCAGCGCGTATTTGGCACCGTCGCGCAGGCCGTCCAGAACCTCCCAGATGGTCATGCGCTTGCGCGGGTTCAGCAGGCCGACCGCGATGCACAGGGTGATGCCCCAGAAGGCCGCCATGTAGGGCGTGTAGCCGGCGATCAGGATGCCGATCAGCACGACCAGCGGAATGACCGTCGGCCAGTCGCGGCGGAAGGCTTCCTTCAGGTCCGGCATCTCGTCGGGGCGCAGGCCGCGCAGGCCGTTGCGCTTGGCCTCGAAATGCACCTGCACCAGCACGCCGAAGAAATGCATGAAGGCCGGGACGATGGCCGCCATGATGATGGTCGTGTAGGGCAGCCCCAGGAACTCGATCATCAGGAAGGCAGCGGCGCCCATGATCGGCGGGGTGATCTGCCCACCGGTGGAGGCCGTCGATTCCACGGCGGCGGCGAAATGCGGCTTGTAGCCCATCCGCTTCATCGCCGGGATGGTCAGCGAGCCCACCGTCACCGTGTTGGCGACCGAGGAGCCGGAGATCATGCCGAACAGCGCCGACCCGAAGATGGCGACCTTGGCCGGACCGCCGGCATAGCGCCCGGCCACCCAGGCCGCGCAGTCGAGGAAGAGCTGACCCAGCCCGATGCGCGTGGCGAAGACGCCGAACAGCACGAAATGGAAGACGTAGGTCGCCACCACGCCGAGCGCGATGCCGTAGACGCCCTGCGTCGTCAGGTAGAGATGGTCGACGAGCTGCGAGACCGTGGCGCCGGGATGCTTCAGCAGCCCGGGCATCTGCGGCCCCCAGATCGCATAGCCCATGAAGATCAGCGAAATGATCGGCAGCGGCCAGCCGACCGAGCGGCGGGTCGCCTCCAGCAGCACGACGATCAGGATGGAGCCGAGGATCACGTCGGTGGTGGTCGGGTTGCCGACGCGGAAGGCCAGATCGTCGAGCGGGATCAGCGGGACGTGCATCACCGCGACGACCGCGCCGATGGCCAGCGCCCAGTCCTGAAGGCCGATGCCGAGCGGGCGCAGCAGCGTGCCCATCACCGGCTCGCCGTAGCCGCGCTTGGTGAAGGGGAAGACCAGGAAGACGAGGCCCAGCACGAAGGACAGATGGATGCCGCGATGCTCCATCTCCGGCAAGAGGCCGAAGCCGGCGGTGTAATAGTGGAACAGCGACAGAATGATCAGCAGCCCGCCGACCAGCTTCCCCGCCAGCGGCGACAGCGGCCGGAAGCGGATTTCGGAGTCGAACTTCTCCTCCAACTCCCGCGCCTTGGCCTCGTCGAGTTCCATGGACGCGGAATCCAGCCGGATGTCGGATGGCGGATCGCGATGGGTATCGGTCATGGATGCTCCCGGAGAATGGGGTGGGGGCGCCGGTGTGGTGTCCCCCCACCCCAACCCTCCCCCGCTGGGCGGGGGAGGGAGACTATGTTTGCGGGAAGAGCGGCGGAGTTCCCTCCCCCGCCCAGCGGGGGAGGGCTAGGGTAGGGGTATCGGTGCCCCCTTACTTCAGGACGCCCTGTTCCTTGTAGAACTTCTCCGCACCCGGATGCAGCGGGATGCCCAGGCCGTTGGTCGCCGTCTGCAGCGTGACGAGCTTGCCCTTGGCGTGGCCGGCCTCGAGCGCGGCGCGGCTCTTCTCGTTGTAGAGCGTCTTGACGATGTTGTAGACGAGGTCGTCCGGCTGCTTGGCGCTGGTCAGCCACTGGGCGTTGACCGAGATGGTCGCCGTCTCCGGAACATCCTTGTAGGTGTTGGCCGGAACCGTGTCCTTGGCGAAGAACTGGTACTGCGCCAGCATCTTGTCGATTTCCGGCCCGGTGATCGGGACCAGCGAAATGCCCGACGAGGTCGCGAGTTCGGAGATGGCGCCGGTCGGGTAGCCGCCGACGAAGAAGTAGGCGTCCAGCGCGCCGTCGCGCAGGCGGTCGCCCGCCGGACCCGGCTTCAGATACTCCGCCTTCACGTCCTTCTCGGTCAGGCCGAAGGCGCCGAGCACGATGCGCGAGTCGACCAGCGTGCCCGAGCCCGGCTCGTCCAGCGACACCCGCTTGCCCTTCAGGTCGGCGACCGACTTGATGTTGGCGTCCTTGCGGGCGACCAGATGGATGGTTTCCGGATAAAGCGTGGCGATGACGCGCAGGTCCTCCACCTTGCCCTTGCCCTCGAACAGGCCGGTGCCGGTGTGGGCCCAGTAGGCGACGTCCGACTGCGAGAAGCCCGACTCGGACGAACCACCCTTGATGGCGTTGATGTTGGCGACGGAGCCGTTGGAGGCCACGGCGGTTGCCACCAGACCGGGCACGCCGCCGTTGGCGCCGGAGATGACGTTGGCGATCAGCCCGCCCACCGGATAGTAGGTGCCGGCGGTGCCGCCCGTGCCGATGCGGAAGAAGGCCTGGGTCTGCGCCACGGCGACGGTGGCGCCGATGGCGACCGCCCCCGCGACGGCGGCGAAGGCCAGACGGCGGGTCTTGGACATGAACTTCACGACAACCTCCCAATTATTTCGCGTCGTAACGAAATCATGCCTTTGGGTAGGAGGCTTGTCGACACGAATGGGTGTCCCGTCCGCACATACGGCCCATTCCGGAAGTGGACGGGCCGTATGTCCGGACGAAACGCGTCAGTCCGCCAGCAGCGCCGCCGCGTGGTGGCGCAGATGGTCGTCGATGAAGCTGGCGATGAAGAAATAGCTGTGGTCGTAGCCCGGCTGCATCCGCAGGGTCAGCGGGTGACCCGCCGCCTCCGCCGCCCGCTGCAGGTTCTCCGGCTTCAGCTGCTTCTCCAGGAAGCTGTCGGCGTCGCCCTGGTCCACCAGGATCGGCAGCTTCTCCGTGGCGCGGCCCAGCAGGGCGCAGCTGTCCCAGTCCAGCCACGCCGCGTAGTCGGTGCCGAAGAAGCGCTCGAACGCCTTCTCGCCCCACGGCACGCTGGCCGGGTTGCCGATCGGCGCGAAAGCCGACACGGCGCGGTAGCGGCCCGGGTTGCGCAGGGCGCAGACCAGCGCGCCATGCCCGCCCATCGAATGGCCGGAGATGGAGCGCCGGTCCGTCACCGGCAGCTCCGCCTCGACCAGCGCCGGCAGCTCCCGCACCACATAATCGTGCATGCGGTAGTGCTTCGCCCACGGCTCCCGCGTCGCGTTGACGTAGAAGCCGGCGCCCAGCCCGAAGTCCCAGGCGCCGTCCGGGTCGCCGGGCACGTCGGGGCCGCGCGGGCTGGTGTCCGGCGCCACGATGGCGATGCCGAGTTCCGCCGCCATCCGCATGGCGCCGGCCTTCTGCATGAAGTTCTCGTCGGTGCAGGTCAGGCCGGACAACCAGTAGAACACCGGCACTTTGCCCGATTTGGCGCCCGATTTGGCGCCCGATTCGGCCTGCGGCGGCAGATAGACGGCGAACACCATGTTGCAGTCCAGAACCGCGGAGCGGTGCCGGAAGCGCTTGTGCCAGCCGCCGAAGCAGCGGTTCGCCGCGATCTGGGTCAGTTGCGACTCCATCCGGTCCTCACGGGTTGTAGAGGATGACGGAACGGATGCTCTTGCCCTCGTGCATCAGGTCGAAGGCCTTGTTGATGTCCTCCAACCCCATGGTGTGGGTGATGAAGGTGTCCAGCTCGAACTCGCCCTTCAGGTAGCGCTCCACGTAATCCGGCAGCTCCGACCGGCCGCGCACGCCGCCGAAGGCGGAGCCGCGCCAGACGCGCCCGGTGACCAGCTGGAACGGGCGGGTGCTGATCTCCTCCCCGGCCCCGGCGACGCCGATGATCACCGACTCGCCCCAGCCCTTGTGGCAGCATTCCAGCGCGGCGCGCATCACCTTGACGTTGCCGATGCACTCGAAGCTGTAATCGACGCCGCCGTCGGTCATCTCGACCAGAACCTCCTGGATCGGGCGGTCGTAGTCCTGCGGGTTCACCACGTCGGTGGCGCCGAGCTGCTTGGCGATCTCGAACTTGTCCGGGTTGATGTCGACGCCGATGATGCGCGACGCCTTCGCCATGACGGCGCCGATGATCGCCGACAGGCCGATGCCGCCCAGGCCGAAGATCGCCACCGTCGAGCCCGGCTCGACCTTCGCGGTGTTGCGCACGGCGCCCATGCCGGTGGTCACGCCGCAGCCGAGCAGGCAGACCTTCTCCAGCGGCGCCGCCTTGTTGATCTTGGCGACCGCGATCTCCGGCAGCACCGTGTATTCGGAGAAGGTGGAGGTGCCCATGTAATGGAACACCGGCTGGCCCTTCACCGTGAACCGGCTGGTGCCGTCCGGCATCAGACCCTTGCCCTGGGTGACGCGGATCGCCTGACAGAGGTTGGTCTTGCCGGACAGGCAGAATTTGCACTTGCCGCATTCCGGCGTGTAGAGCGGGATGACATGGTCGCCCACCTGGACGGAGGTGACGCCCGGCCCGACCTCTTCGACGACGCCGGCGCCCTCATGGCCCAGGATCGCCGGGAACACGCCCTCCGAATCCATGCCGGACAGGGTGTAGGCGTCGGTGTGGCAGACGCCGGTGGCGACGATGCGCACCAGAACCTCGCCCTGCTTGGGCGCCGCGACCTCGACCTCTTCGATCTCCAGGGGACGCTTCGCTTCCCAGGCCACCGCCGCGCGTGACTTCACCATCCCACCGTCTCCATGCGTTCGCGTTTCTTTGATGATCGACGTTAGCATCCCGCGCGCGTTGACAACGCTGCAATGTTGGAGAGGATTGTTGCCGTATGGGGATAATCGGCGCGGAAGGGAGGGCTGACGGGTGAGCCGCTGGGATGGCATCGACGAATTCGTGGCGGTCGCCGAATGCGGCGGCTTCTCCCGCGCGGCGGAGCGGCTGCGCATCTCCTCCTCCCAGGTCAGCCGGCAGGTGGCGCGGCTGGAGGACCGGTTGCAGGCCCGGCTGTTCTACCGCACCACCCGCAGCGTGACGCTGACCGAGGCGGGCCGCTCCCTGCTCGCCCAATGCCGCCGCCTGATCGAGGAGCGGGACGAGGCGCTGCTCGCCGTCAGCGACCTCCAGGCGGAGCCCAAGGGCCTGCTGCGCCTCACCTGCGCCGTGGCTTACGGCGAGCGGTTCGTCGTCCCGCTGGTGAACGACTTCCTGGAGCGCCACCCCCAGCTCCGCGTCGAGATCGAGCTGACGAACCGCCGGCTGGATCTGGTGCATGAGGGGGTGGATCTGGCGGTGCGGCTGGGGCGGTTGATGGATTCCAGCCTCGTTGCGACGCGGATCGCGCCGCGGGTCATGCATCTGTGCGCCGCCCCCTCCTATCTGGAGCGGCGCGGGACGCCGCGCCGGCTGGCCGACCTCGCCGAGCATGATTGCCTGACCGGCACGGCGGACGGCTGGACCTTCGACGCGGGATCGCTGGAGGATGGCGGCCCCGAATGGCTGTTCCGGCCGCAGGGGCGCTGGCGCTGCAACAGCGGCACGGCGGTGCTGGACGCGGCGCTGCGCGGCTTCGGGCTGTGCCAGCTGCCCGACTACTATGTGGTGGAGCATCTGACGGCGGGCCGGCTGGTTTCCCTTCTGGAAGCCCACCGCCCGCCCAACACCGCCGTCTGGGCCGTCTACCCGCCGCAGCGCCACCTGTCGCCCAAGGTGCGGCTGCTGATCCAGCATCTCAAGGAAGGGCTGGCCCGGCGGCCGGAGTATCGTTGAGGTTCGGCGCCACCTGCCCCGCCCGCGCTCCGACGAAGGACAAAACCACCTCTTTTTGGAGAGTTTCCGCCGCCCATGATCCTGATGCGGCAAGACGCCACATCAAATGCAACGCAGAGAAGTGATCGCCGTCACAGGTTTCCGCCTTTCGTTGTCGCTAATTTTTCTGTTCCGGCCGCATGACGCGAAAACGCAGCGGCACTCAATCGGGGGTCAGAAAATGGCGATCATTTCGGGAACATTGGAAGCCGATTATTTGGAGGGAACACTGGACAGTGATTTGATCAGCGGAGAAGAAGGCGACGACGTGCTGATCGGAGGTGATGGTGAGGACGGGATCTACGGCGGCGAAGGGAGCGACACACTATCCGGTGACAATGGTGCCGACTTTCTCAGAGGCGACCAAGGGAACGACGTTCTGAATGGGGGAAGTGGCGACGACACCCTGTTTGGCGGAGAAGGCAATGACATTCTGGACGGGGGCGATGGCGATGACACTCTGATTGGTGAAGAAGGTGACGATACGCTTTTCGGCGGCGCCGGCGCGGATCTTATACATGGCGGAGATGGAGACGACACACTCTACGTTGATGGCTTTGATTATCTTTTTGACGGAGGCGACGGGCACGACACCGTGATCGTATTGGGAAATGAAGGGATTACACTCAACCTTCACCTCGCGAATTTCGAAGTCGCCTATGGCAGCGGTGGCAATGATTCGATCAGCGCCGACTATGGATCGGAGAATGTCGTCATCAGCGGAGGGGGCGGCAACGACACGATTTGCGGCGGCTCTGCAAATGACACCTTGTCCGGCGACGACGGAGACGATCACCTGCAGGGCGGCTCCGGCGACGACTCGCTTTCCGGTGGCGCTGGAAACGACACGTTGCAGGCCGACGGGGGTGACGACTGGCTTGCTGGTGGAGAGGGGGACGATCTCCTGGAAGGTGGCATGGGCAACGACACCCTGATCGGTGGGGAGGGGGCCGACACGCTCATGGGTGAAATGGGCGATGACTGTTTCTACATCAGCGGAAACGAGGCTGTCGTCATTGGCGGATCGGGGTTCGACACCGTCGTTGTTCAACAGGACGACCCACGATACATCGACCTCGGCGCGTGGCAGGTTGAGCGCGTCTATGGCGGCGGTGGCGACGACGTGTTCGACGCCCACAATATCTATAGCGCGACCGAGATCAACGGCGGCGCCGGGAATGACACGTTCGTGGGCGGGTTTGGAAGCGATGCGCTTGATGGCGGGGCCGGCATCGACACGGTGAGTTACAGCAGCAATCCGATGTGGTCGGGAGTGACCGTGAACCTTGCCACCGGAACCGGAAGCGGAGGTTATGCCGATGGCGATACATTCAACAATATTGAGAACGTCATCGGAAGCAATCAAAGTGACACTCTGATTGGGAACGCCGCAGCGAACCGACTGAGCGGTGGGGACGAGACCGACTTTCTGTATGGCGGAGATGGTGACGACACTCTCATCGGGGGGCTGAACCCCGATCGGCTGAATGGCGGCGCCGGCGCCGACGCCTTCCGCCTGAGCATCGACCCCTGGTCAGGCGATACCATCGAGGATTTCCAGAGCGGAGAGGATCGCATCGAACTGGAAGCATCGACCTTTGGTCTTCCGGTTGGCACGCTGGACGCGAACATGTTCGCGCTGGACATGCCGGCCGACGCCGACGACCGCCTCATTTTCGATACGATGTTCCGTACCCTGTATTACGACGCTGACGGCATCGGCTCGGGCGCCGCGATCCAGATCGCCCGGTTCTACGTGGATACGCTGTCGGCCTCGGACATCGTAATCGTACCCTACGGCTCATAGCGTTTCCGGCCTGTGAAGCCGGTGAGCCGCCCCTTCGGCGGCTCACCGGCTTCTTCATTCACACTCCGCTCAGCAGGCGGTCGGACGCGGCGTGCGCTCGACCTCCAGGCCGAAGAACGGGCGCAGGGCGGTGCCCAGATAATTGCCGGCCAGCGCCGCCACGATCCACACCCAGCCGTGCAGGCTGCCCGACGCGATCCCGCTGAAATAGGCGCCGATGTTGCAGCCGTAGGCGAGGCGCGAGCCGTAGCCGAGCAGCAGCCCGCCGACCACCGCCGCCACCAGCGACCGCAGCGGCAGGGTCCACACCGGGGCGAACTTGCCGGCCAGACCGGCGGCGAGCAGCGCGCCCAGGATGATGCCGAAATCCATCACCGAGGTGACGTCGGCCAGCACGCTGTCCTGCAACGCCCTGGCCTGGGCTGGCGCCTGCCAGAAGGGCCAGGAAGCGACGTCCACGCCCAGCGCGGCCAGCCCCTTGCTGCCCCACAGCGCGAAGGCCGAGGTGATGCCCCACGGGCGCCCGGCCAGCGCCAGCGTCGCGAAGTTCAGCACGGCCAGAGCGACCGCGCCCCAGACCAGCGGCCAGGGGCCGCGCAGGAAGCGCCGCAGCCCTTCGGTCTTCGCCGGGGCGCCCTCGATCAGGCGGCCGTGGCGCCGCCTCTCCAGCGCCAGGGTGCCGGCATAGACGGCGGCGAAGATCGCGAGGTTGACCGCCAGCGCCACCGGCCAGCCCCAGGCCGCGACCACCGACACCGGAGCGGCGGTCCATTGCGCCTGCCACCAGGGCAGGTGATAGGCGCCCAGCACCGAGCCGACGATGAAGAAGGCCAGCGTCACGACCATGCGCGTGCTGCCGCCGCCCACCGTGAACAGCGTGCCCGAGGCGCAGCCGCCGCCGAGCTGCATGCCGATGCCGAACAGGAAGGCGCCGGCCACCACCGACAGGCCGACCGGCGACACCAGCCCCTTCACCGGCGCGCCGAACAGCGTCCCGGCGGCCAGAACCGGGAAGAACAGCGCACAGGCCACGGCGAGCATGACCATCTGCGCCCGCAGCCCCGCCCCGCGCCGGTCCGCGATGAAGACGCGGAAGGCGGAGGTGAAGCCGAACAGCGCGTGGTAGAGCACGAGGCCCATGGCGCCGCCCACCAGATAGAGCGCCGCCTGCCGCCCCGACACGGCGTCGCCGATCCACAGGCCGCCGCCCGCCAGGGCGAGCAGCGCCACGGCGACCACCCGCCAATCGATTCCCGGCAGCAGCGCGGCCGAACCCGCCGCCCGGCCCAGAGTCGTGTCCGTCATTCCGACACCACAAACAACAAAAACTAAACGTTGATAAAGGCGATTGCCTGATTGGCTTCAGTAGATAATGGGATGCTTTCCACAGGAAAGGCCGTTCTACGCATTCCTGTCCTGCGCGGGGCCATTCGTCAGCCCTCGGGGAACAGGCGACGGGCCAACCGGCCGAGCGTCAGGCTCTGCACGATGATGGTGAAGGCGACGACGGCGTAGCAGGCGACCAGCAGCAGGTCGCGGTGCGGGTAGTCGGGCAGCGACAGGACCAGCGCCACCGCGATGCCGCCACGCACCCCGCCCCAGGTCAGCACGGCGGTCGCTGCCGCCTTCCGTTGGCTGCGCAGATGGACGGCAACCACGGGCAGCACGCTCGCCAGCCGGGCCACCAGCGCCAGCAGCGGCGCCAGGAACGCCGCGGCCATCACCGGCGCCTGCCAGGACAGCACCACCGCGGCCTCCAGCCCGACCAGCATGAACAGGATGGCGTTCAGGATCGCGTCCATCATCGCCCAGAAGGCCTTCATGATGAAGCCCGTCCGCTCCGACGAGACGTGGTGCCGGGCGGTGTTCCCGATCAGCAGCCCCGCCACCACGACCGCGATCGGGCCGGACAGGCCGAGCCGCTGGGCGAGGCTGTAGGTCGCCGCCGCCAGGGCGAGCGAGATCGACAGCTCCACCGCCGGATCGTCCGCCCGGCTCTTCGCCCAGAAGGCGATGGAGCCGGTCGCCAGCCCCAGCAGGACGCCGCCGCCCGCCTCCTTCACGATGTCCCAGGCGACACCCAGCACCGTCACATCGGTGTCGGTCCCGGTGGCCAGCCCGAGCAGGAGGGCGAACAGCACCACCCCCATGCCGTCGTTGAACAGGCTCTCCCCCGCGATGGCGGTGCGCAGCCCTTCCGGCAGCGGCGCCTTGCGCAGCACGGCCAGCACCGCCACCGGGTCGGTCGGCGCCAGCGCCGCCCCCAGCACCAGACACCAGATCAGCGGCACCGGCTGGCCCATGGCGTCGAAGATCAGCCACATGCCGGTGCCCATGACGGCGGTCGAGATCACGACACCCAGCGTCGCCAGCAGCGCCACCGCCCAGCGCCGCCGCCACAGCGTACCGCTGTCCTGCTCCACCGCCCCGGCGAACAGCAGGAAGGCCAGCACCCCCTCCAGCAGCGCTTCGGGCAGGTGGGCGCTGGTCACCAGACGCTCCTCCCAGGCGCGGATGTCGATGGCCGGCACCAGCGTCCCGACCACCGCCGTCGCGAAGGCGAAGCCGAAGGCCAGCAGGAACACCCCCGCCGTCGCCGGCAGGCCGAGCAGGCCGCGGCTGGCGAAGCTGAACAGCGCCGCCAGGGTCAGCAGGATGGACAGCAACTCGAAGGTGCCCATGAACATCCGTCGGCAAAGGGACAAGCCATGCCAACAGGATGTCCGCCGCGTTCCTCTCGCGCTTCAGACCTCCGGGTCGTCCAGCCCCTCCAGGATCGCCGGGGCGAAGGCGGCCCGCCAGCCCTCCCGGTGCCGGATGTCGCCGAAGGCGGGCAGCACCCGCTCCGCCCCCGTGGCGGCCACCAGCGCCGTCAACTGGCGCAGCGTCGGGTGGACGTTCCAGCGCAGGTACCGCGCCCGGCCGGCATCGACCAAGGTCCGCGACGGCGTGCCCGCGGCGAGGTAGCCGGTAAAGACGATGTCCGGCCCATCCAGACCGCCCCAGCGCTCCACCAACTCGGCGGCGGTGCCGCTGGTGGCGTTGGGACCGGCGGCGAAGGTCACGTCGCGCGGATCGCCCGGTTCCTTGGCGCGGTCGAGCAGCCGGCGCAGCCGTTCCTCCGCGCCGGGCCGCAGGGCGGTGTCCGCCTCCGCCAGCAGATGGGCGATGGCGGCGCGGTGGGCGTCGTCAATGGCCGGGACCACGCCATGGTCCATCGCCCACAGAGCCATTTCCGGCCCGCGCCCGTCCGCCGCCACCGGGAACAGCGCACCACCCGCGTGGAGGAAGGGCTCCAGCGCGGCCAGCCGCTCCGCTTGCGGGGTGTCGTCCAGCCCGTAGGAGGCGTCGAGGATCACCCGCCGCGCCGGCGGCGGCGGGTCGAAGGGGAACAGGGCCGATTCGTCGGAATGGTCGCCCATGTAGAGAATCCCGCCGTCCTCCGTGCCCAGGTGGATCCACACCCCGCCCGGCGCGTGGCCGGACCGCCCTGTGGTCACCGGCACGCCCTGGATCTCCACCGTTCCTTGGACCGGCAGCGGCAAGGCCGCGACGGTCGGCGGCAGCAGGCGGGCGGCCAGCGGCGTGGCGTAGACCGGCGGGCTGCCGACCCGGTGGCGCAGGCCCAGGGCGCCGGCATGGTCGCCGTGGGTGTGGGTGACCAGGATGGCGTCCACCCGCCCCGCCCCGCTCAGCGGCGGCAGGCGCCCGGCGTCCGGCCCCTCGCCGAGGTCGAGCAGCAGCCGCGCCCCACCGATCATCGCCAGGAAGCAGGCCGGCCCCTTGCTGCCCAGACCCGACAGGGCGCGCAGCCGGACCTTCCGTCCACGCCCCGTCATAGCCCCCGTCATCGCAGCGTCACTTGACATCACGCCCCCGTTCCGCACTGTGCCTATCCCTCGCCGCCTTCCTGAATAGCGCGACTTCCGGTGCCATGACCACTCAGACGCCTGCTCTCCTGATCGACGACGCCTCCCGCCACTATGCCGGGACGCCCGCTCCCGCGGTGGACGGCGTGACCATCGACGTAGCGGCGGGGGAGTTCCTTGCCCTGCTCGGCCCGTCGGGCTGCGGGAAAAGCACGCTGCTGCGCATGGTCGCCGGCTTCGAGCGGCTGGACGGCGGGCGCATCACGGTCGGCGGGCGCACCCTGTCCGGCCCCGGCACCCACGTCCCGCCGGAGGAGCGGCGGATCGGCCTCGTCTTCCAGTCCTACGCGCTGTGGCCGCACATGACGGTGGCCGGCAACGTCGCCTACCCGCTGGAGACCGCCCGCGTTCCCCGCGCGGAGCGGGAGCAGCGGGTGCGCGCGGCGCTCGACACGGTGGGGCTGTCGGGCTTCGACGCCCGGCATCCCGCCGAACTGTCGGGCGGCCAGCGGCAGCGCGTCGCGCTGGCCCGCTGCCTCGTGATGAGCCCGGAGCTGGTGCTGCTGGACGAGCCGCTCGCCAACCTCGACGTGCATCTGCGCGCGGCGATGGAGGAGGAGTTCGCCGATTTCCACGCCAAGACCGGCGCCACCATGGTCTACGTCACCCACGATCAGGCCGAGGCGATGGCTCTGGCGACGCGCATCGCCGTGCTCGACCGCGGTCGGCTGGCCCAGGTGGCGGCCCCCCGCACGCTCTACCGCGAACCGGCGACCCGCATGGTCGCCGGCTTCGTCGGCCAGGGCGCGGTGGTGGACGGTGTGGTGGCGGGTCCGGTCGCGGACGGCCGCGCGCGGGTGCGCCTGTTCGGGGCGGAAGCGCTGGTCCGCTGCCGTACCGGCCAGCCGGAGGGACCGGCGCTGGTCTGCCTGCGGCCCGAGGATCTGGAGCCGGCGGCGGACGGTCCCATCGCCGCGACCGTGGTCCGCGCCGCCTACAAGGGCGGCTTCGTCCTAGTCGAGGCCGAACCGCAGGCCGCACCGGGCGTGCGCCTGCTCCTGCGGGTGTCCGGCGACGCGCAGGTCACGCCGGGCGAAGCGCTGTGCCTCGCGGTGCGCGACGGATGGGTGGTGCCGGAGGGGGTGTGAGGGAGTTCCTGAGACGGGCCCCACCCAACCCTCCCCCCGCTTCGCAGGGGAGGGCTTTTCTCCTCCCCCTGCGAAGCTCTCGCGCAAACCAGAGGTTTGCGCTGACGCGGCAGGCGGACCTTCGGTCCGCTGAGAGCGGGGGGAGGTCGGGAGGGGGGCCCGTCTCAGGAACGCCTCACCCCCGCCAGGGAATGATCCCCGCCGGCAGCCGCCGTCCCAGCCAGCCGACCGCCAGCAGCACCGCCACGACCACCGCAATCGTCACCACGCTCAGCGCGGCGGCGAGCGTCGGGCTCCCGCCCTCCTCCAGCGCGTAGACGACGACGCCCAACGTTTCCCGCCCCTGCGACCACAGCAGGATCGACACGGTCAGCTCGTTGAAGGCGGTCAGGAACACCAGCACCCCGCCCGCCGCCGCCGCGGGAGCCACCAGCGGCGCCACGATGGTGCGCAGGCGGCGCAGCGGGCCGGCGCCGCAGGCGCGCGCCGCCTCCTCCATCGCCGGGTCCAGAGCGGCGCAGGCGGCCTGGGCCGGGCGCAGGGCCAGCGACAGGAAGCGCGCCAGATAGGCCGCCAGGATGATCCCCAGCGTGCCGTACAGGCTGACGCCCAGCAGCGGCAACGGCTTCAGGAAGACCAGGATGCAGCCGATGGCCAGCACCACGCCGGGCACCGCGTGCGGCAGCTCGATCAGCACGCCGACGGCGCGGACCAGCCGCCCGCCTTTCCCCGGCCCGGCCATCGCATGGGCCAGCGGGATTGCCAGCAGGACCAGCAGCAGCGCCGCCGCTCCCGACAGGACGAAGGAATTGGTGAAGGCCCGCCCCACCTGATCCAGCCCCAGAACCGTCGCGTAATGCGCCAGCGTCGCCGTCTCCGGTCCCAGCGGCAGGCCGTAGACTCGGATCAGGCTGGTCGAAGCCAAAGCCGCCAGCGGCGCCGCCAGGATCAGCGCCACCACCGTCCAGCAGAGGATTTCCAAGGGGCGCCGCGCCCGGCCCAGCCGCAGCACCGCCGCGGGCGCCGAGCCGCCGATCACCCGTGCGTCCACCCGCGCCTGGAGCGCCATCTGCGCGGCGATGCCGACGCAGGCGATGGCCCCGATCAGCACGGCCAGCACCGCGACCTCCGGCAGGACGGACGGGCCGAATCCCGCCAGCCGCCGGTAGATCAGCGTCGGCAGCACCGGAATTCCCGCCGGGATGCCGAGCAGCGCCGGAACCCCGAAGTTGCCCAGCGCCGCGACGAAGGACAGGGCCAGCCCGGCGGCCAGCCCCGGCAGGCTGAGCGGCAGGACGATGGTGCGCAGCACCCGCCCGCGCCGGGCGCCCGCCGCCTGCGCCGCCTCGACCAGATCGCGCGGCACGGCGCGCAGGGCGGCGCGCAACGCCAGGAAGACCAGTGGCGCGTGCTCGATCCCCATCACCAGGATCATCCCGGCGGAGGAATAGACCGGATTCGGCGTGCCGGGAGCCGGAGCGAGGCCCAGCGGCTTCAGCAGCGGGCTGCCCGACCCGGCGAGGTGAATCCACGACAGGGCCACGATCTGCGCCGGGATCATCAGCGGCAGGATCAGGCAGAAGGCCAGCGCCGTCTTGCCACGCAGGTCGGTCAGGCCGCAGAGCAGCGCGAAAGGCACGCCGAGCGCCGCCGCCACGACCGTCGCCCCCGCGGCGATGGCGACGCTGTTCCCGGTGGCCCGCCACGTCATTTTGGAGGTCAACACGCGGGTCAGCGCCGTCAGGTCGCCCCCCGCCATCGGCCCGGCGACCTCCCACACCAGCCGCAGGATCGGCAGCAGGACGATCAGCCCGGCCAGCGCGAACAGCAGCGGCGCCCCGGAAACGGAAAAACGACCGGCGGCGCGGAAAGGCCGCCGGTCGCTGAAAGTGGCAAGACTCATTTTCAATCGCCGGATGGGCTCAGCCGCCGAACAGGTCGGCGAAGTCCTTCTTGTTGGCCTCGTCGTCCTTCAGCGCCTTGGCCGGGTCATAGGGCATCAACGTGACCATTGACGGGTCCGGGAAGCCGGCCGGCGGCGCCACCCCCGGCAGCGCCGGCAGGAAGCCCTGGCGGGAGGCCAGCTCCTGCCCCTCCTTGCTCAGCAGGAAGGCGATGAAGGCCTTGGCGGCGTCGGGATTCTTGCTGGTGTTCAGGATGGCGACCGGCTCGGTCACCGCGCTGACGCCCTCCTTGGGGAAGACGAAGGCGACGGGGGCGCCCTTGGCCTGCTCGCGGATCGGCAGGTAATCGACGATGACGCCGTACAGCTTCTCGCCGCTGGCCACCGACTTCAGGATGCCGCCGTTGCCCTTGGCCGCGGTGGTGCCGTTGGCCTGGAGCTTCTCGTAGAAGGCCATGCCGAGGTCCGGCTGCTCCTTCACGGCGGCCATGTGGATGGCGGCGGCGCCGGAATAGAGGGGGCTGGGCATCACGGTGGTGCCCTTGGCTTCCGGTTTCAGCAGGTCGAGCCAGGAGGACGGCTTCATCGGCGCCGCCGTGTTGTAGGCGATGCCGGTGGTGATCAGCTTGGTGGCGAACCACGTGCCGTCCGGATCGTGGGTGCCGGGGCGGTAGCCCTGGACCGGCGCGTCCGTGTAGGCCAGCAGGCGCTTCTCCGCCTTCAGCGACTCCATGGTCACCGCGTCGGCGATCAGCAGCAGGTCGGCCTGCGGGCTGCCCGCGGCGATCTCGGCGCGCAGCTTGTTCATCAGCTCGGTCGTGCCGCTGCGGACCCACTCGACCTCGACGCCGGGGTTCTTGGCCTTGAAGGCGTCCACCGTCTGCTTCGCGTCGGCTTCGAGCTGCGAGGTGTAGAGGACCAGCTTCCCGGCCGGCTTGTCCGTAGCGGCGTGGGCGGGCAAGGCCAGCAGAAGCGCGCCGGCGGCGGCGGCGATGGTCGTCCCGATGGCCGCGAACGCCGCGGCGAGGTGTGTGCGCTTGGCCTTCATGTCTCCCGTTTCCCTCTCTGGTCGTCTCCGCCGGTCCGGAGCCTCCTCTGGAGTGCCCCGGTATGCGGACGAAGGCCCTTGTTTACGCCAGAACCATGACAGCCGCATGACGGCGGCCGTTCCCGACGGTCACCAGCGTCATACCCGATTGGGGCGGCACAGGGAAAGGGGACGGCCTGCGGAAGGGGGCTCGGCGGCCGCGGTTTCCTCTTTGCCGAGGCCCAGCGCGTTGCGGGTGGCCTCCAGCCGGTCGGCGGAGCGCGCCACGGCGTTGGCGCTCCTGCGCAGGCGGTGCAGACTGCGGACCATGCTGTCCACCGCGGCACCGCGGAGCTGGGCGGCGCGGGCGGCGGGGGCGTCCTTGTCGTCCGGCACGGCGTGCAGGGGCGCCGGCTTTGTCACCAGCAGGGTGGAAACCTCCAGCCGCATGGCGTTGTCGCGAACCGCGTGGACGCGGTGCACCAGCTCGGTCAGGGAAATGTCGCGGCACAGGCCACGGCACCACAGGGAACCGGTTTCCGACCGCATGCAGAATCCGCAGCCCGCTTCCTCGCTCCACAAACGCTTGGCTGTGTGTACCGGCATGCTCCACCTCGTTGGTCCGACCCCAGCAAAGCGCGAGAGTGGCCCGTGAGGCAAAACGTCTTTGGCAATACCGCTCTGTGGGGAGGCCGCAACGCCCCCTTTTCGAACGGAGTCGCGCGAAGGGCTTGGAAGACAAGCCGTTCGGCAGCACCCTTAGGACGACGACAGCCCAAACGACAGGAGCGCGGACCGTGACCAGCGAAGCCCCCGACCGGCCCATCCTTCAGATCGAATATTGCCGCCAGTGCCGCTGGATGCTGCGCGCCGCCTGGATGGGGCAGGAGCTTCTGACCACTTTCGAAGACGAGTTGGGCGGCGTCACCCTGATACCCGGCACCGGGGGCATCTTCGAGGTGCGGCACGGCGCGGCGGTGGTCTGGTCGCGCAAGGAGGAGGGCCGCTTCCCCGACATCACCGAACTCAAGCAGCGGGTGCGCGACCACATCGCCCCGGACAAGCCTCTGGGCCACGCCGACCGCAAGCGGCCGGCGGACCCCTGAGACATGTTCAGCGGACGGCCTTCACGTCGGTAACGGCCACCGTCTGCTTGGGCGGGGCGGCGCCGAAGCCCTGCTCCAGCAGTTCGGCGACCTCGCGGTCACGGGAGGCGGCGGTGGTGCCGCCCAGCACGACGGCGACCAGACGCTGGCCGTTGCGGCTGGCGCTGCCGGCGAGGTTGAAACCGCTCAGATTGATGAAGCCCGTCTTGATGCCGTCATAGCCTTCGACCCGGCCGAGCAGCCGGTTGTGGCCGGGGACCACCGTGCCGTTCCAGTCGAAGCGCGTGCGCGAGAAGTAGGCGTATTCCCGCGCCGGGCGGGACACGATGGCGCGCGACAGGCGGGCCATGTCGCGGGCGGTGGTGCGCTGTTCCTTGTGCGGCAGGCCGGAGGCGTTGCGGAAGGTGGTGCTGGCCATGCCCAGCGCCTGCGCCTTCGCGGTCATCATCTCGGCGAACTGCTCCTCGCTGCCGCCCATCGCTTCGGCGAGCACGACGGCGACGTCGTTGGCCGACTTCACGGTCAGGGCGAGGATCGCGTCCTCCACCCGGATGGTCGAGCCGACGGCGAGGTTCAGGCGCGACGGCTTCTGGTTGGTGGCGTGGCGGGACACCGGAAGTTCCTGGTCCAGACGCAGCGTGCCCCGTTCCAGCGCCTCGAAGGTCAGGAGCAGGGTCATCATCTTGGTCAGCGACGCCGGGTAGGTCAGCGTGTCGGCGTTCTCCGAATCGAGAACCCGGCCCGACTGCGCGTCCATCAGCACATAGGCGTGGACCGGGCGGAAGACGGCGGCGCCCGCCACCGTGCCGGCGGCGGCCCCGGCGGCGACCCGGCCCGCGCGGCGCGCCTTGCCCGTGCGATGGACGGCGGCCTTGCGCAAAGAGGCCTTGTGGGTGGCGGCCTTGTGCACGGTCCGAACGGCGGCGGGCTTCGCCGCGGTCTTGGACGCTGCGGCCTTCTGGGGCGCAGCCTTGGCGGCCGTCTTGGCGGTGGGCTTGGGCGCTTGCTTGTGCACCGTCTCCTGGGCCGCCTTGGCGAGGGCGTCCGCAGGGTTGACGGCGACCGGCATGGCGACGGCCAGGGACAGAAGCAGCGGCAGAACGAAACCGTACGGCGAACGCGGCATGATGGCGACCGGATGGAGAGATGGTCGCCTCCTGTACCCTGAAAGCGGTTAACAAAAAATGTGTCGAATCTCTGGCGCCTTGTGTGATTTTGCGGTCCCTGCGTGAGCGGCGCCATTTACCAACAGTCGGACGCCCCTCTCCCGTTGCCTGTGTCGCAGCGGCAACTCTGCTGTGCACATTGTGGCACAGAAGCATCATCCGGCGCGATGTCACTTGTGCCGCGCCGCCGCGGGCGTCAGATGTCTTATGCCGAAAGGGCGCTGGTTCCCGCGTGTCGTCCGTGCGACCTCACGTATGGACAGAGCCTTTCGTTAGCCGTCTGTTCATCGCCGCGTGGGATGCTTCGATTATGCTGACGACCATTCGCACCTGCGCCCGGCCCGCCCTCGGAGCGAGGGTCGCCGCGTGCCTCCTCGCCGGGCTGCTCGCCCTGCCCGCGCAGGCCGCGCCGTCCACCGCTTCGGGCACCTCCACGGGCCGGGATGTCGTGGGGACCTGGATCGCGCGGATCGACCAGCGCGCCGCCGAACTGGAGGCCATGCCCCGCGTGCAGCAAACGCGTGTGGGCTATGGTTCCGTCCTGAAGAAGGGCGACGGCGGCATGGTCGACGTGGTGGCCCCCGGCCCCGTCCGCCCGTCCGACGTGCCGGAGGGCACCGCCCCCGCCGCCGGGGCGGTTCCGACGGTCGTCGTGACCCCGCCCGCCGAACCGATCCAGCAGGCCGACCCGTCGGCGACGCCCGGCAACGCGCTCAGCGGAACGGCGACGCCCGGCACGGTGGTGGAGGTGCTGCCCCCGCCCCCGGCCCTGACCATCCAGGTGCGGGCGCGCACCGCCGACCGCGTCGGCCGCCTGTCCACCCGGCTGATCGAGCTGGGCTTCCTGAACCAGGAGCAGTGGACCGAGACGTTCGACGACAACCTCGAGACCGCCGTCCGCGCCTTCCAGCTTTCCGAAGGGCTGATGCAGGACGGCAAGGTCGGCGAGGTCACGCGCCAGGCGCTCGACCGCACGCCCAAGGAGGCCGCCAAGCTGATGCGCGGCGCCACCGCGTCGATGCGCGCCTTCCAGGCGTCGGTTCCGGACACGGTGATCCTGGTCAACCTGCCCAGCCAGACCGTGTCCTACATCGAGCGCGGCAAGCTGAACTTCACCATGCGCGCCGTGGTCGGTCGCCCGTCGCGCCAGACCCCGCTGCTCCAGGACCGCGTCACCAGCGTGACGATCAACCCCACCTGGACCGTGCCGCCGACCGTGCTGGTCGAGGACAAGCTGCCGGTGCTGCGCAAGAAGGGCAACACCGGCATCAAGGACGCCGTCGTCTATCTGGACGGGGTCGAGGTGGTGCCGGAAAGCATCAACTGGTGGCAGGTCACGCCGGAGCGCATCCGCATCGTCCAGAAGCCGGGTGACGACAACGCCCTCGGCCGCTTCCGCTTCAACCTGACCAACGGCGACGGCATCTTCCTGCACGGCACCAACGACCCGCGGCTGTTCGAGCGCGACCTGCGCGCCGCCAGCTCCGGCTGCGTGCGGCTGGCCGACGCGCGGATGGTCGCGGAGACGCTGCTGCGCCCCGCCAAGCTCGATTCCGCGGCGATCGAGCGGCAGCTCGACAGCGGCAAGACCAAGACGGTCTCTCTGCCCAACGCCGTCCCAGTCCGCTTCGTCTACTGGACCTCCACGGTGGAGACGGACGGCACCGTGCGGGTGCATCCGGGCATCTACGACGACGTGCCGACCAGCTCGTCCGCTCCGTCGGCCAGCCAGGCCCCGGCCGCCGCGGGAACCGTCTCGGCCCCGCGCCGGGTGGAACCGAAGCCCGTCCGCCCGACTCCGGCCGCCGCCCCGCAGCCGGCCCCGGCGCCCGCCCAGTCCTCCTCCACGGCCACCCCGGCCCGCGCCGCCGACACGCGCAACGGGGCCGAGGCCGTCCGCACGGCGATGTGATGCCGCCGCGCAGGGTCAGGCTTTGCAGAACGTAGAAAAGGCGCCGTCTCGACGGCGCCTTTTTTCGTACCCATCTTTCTTACGGCGGCGCCCCGTCCCGCGCCGCGGCGGAGGTGCGTCATGATCCCCTTCCCGGCTTCGGCGCGGCTGTGCGCCCTGCTCCTGGCCGTCCTTTTGATGACTCCGACTCCGGTGTTCGCCGGCGGCTGGCATGGAGGGAATTTCTTCGGCTTCAGCATTTCGCTGCCGCTGGCCTTCGGCTTTCCGCCCCCCGTCTATGTTCCACCGCCGCCCGTGGTCTATGTGCCGGTTCCCCAGCCCGTTCCGGCGGCACCGCTGGCCACCCGGACCTCCCCCACCTATCTCGGCCCCGGCGGGCGCTACTGCCGCGATTTCCAGATGCCCGGCGTCGTTGGCGGACGCCCCGCGACGCTCGTCGGAACCGCCTGCCTGGACCCGGATGGGCAGTGGCGGGTGATCGGTTGAGGAGGGACCGGCGGGGGCAACTCTATCCGCAATATCGGGATATCCCCAGAAGCTGTGGGTAACTCTGTGAGCGAATCCGGGAGCAACCTGTGAGCATGGCCGTGAATCCGCGACCTTGAGCGAATTGCCTAAATTTCAGGCACCTCTGAAAAGGCGGAATTGCCCGACTTTTGTGGGTTTCAGCGGTTCCAAACAAGTCTGGAAAAACAAAAAAGCAACATTCGCAGAGTCAAGGACGCCGTTCAGGCGAATGTGCATAACTCGGGCTAACCCGGACCATTGGCCCTACCCACCGTTACGACTTGAATGTGGGGAAACCGCCGGGGATCATGCGCACAGGCGGGCCAGCAGTTCGGCCAGCCGGCTCCGTTCGTCCACGGACAGGCGCCCGGTCAGTTCGGCCTCCGCCTGCGCGATGGCCGGCCCGGCCGCCTCCACCACCTGACGCCCGCTGTCGGCCAGCCTGACCAGATTGCGGCGGCGGTCCAGACTGTCGGGGCTGCGCAGGAGGTAGCCGCGGTCGATCAACCGCACCACCACCCCCTGCATGGTGGCGGGGTCCATCGCGATGCTGCGGCCCAGGTCGATCTGCGACATTGGCCCGTGCTGGTGCAGCGCCGCCAACGCCGCCCATTGCGGCGCCGTCAGGTTGAAAGCGGCCAGAGCCTCGCTCAGCATGGCGGTGGCGCGCTGATGGACGCGCCGGATGCGGCTGTGGATGGATTCGGTGGGCACGGTGCAAAGGGTGACGTCGCAACCCTCCCTGCCGTTGGCAGTGTCGGTGCCGGCCATTTCGGTCGGGAGAGCCATGAACGCGGCGGCCTCGTGTCAATGAACGACACTTTGGCCTTTAACACCGATCTGTGTCGGTTGTGTTTCAGGAGCGGCTTACGACATTACCGTTCTGAAATACGCCGAAGGTCAGGGTCACTCCGCCGCCTGACGGATCGGCGATGCGGCCCCGTCGCGCGTCTCGCGCCGCTCCAAATCGATGAGTTGGACCATCCGGCGCTCCACCGCGACCAGATACTCGCGCGTTTCCAGCCCGCGGCACTCCCGGCTGTGCCGGCGCAGCAGCAGGATGGCTTGGTAGGAGGGGTTGCGGCTCCACGGCATGGTCGGCTCGCACGGAAAGACGGTGGCAGGGGCACCAATTACAATCGAGAAATATTACCGGAATGCGAGCGGTGCCATGAAAATGATTCGTTGCGAACGGGACCCTGGTTTGCTCGGAGTGGTTACGTCCGCCGCAATCGCTGCGTATTGCGCGCAAGCCCGCCGGCGGGAACGGATGGCTTTGGGAGAAGCGGTGCGCACGGACACGACCGGTGCGTCGATCGCTATGACAGCCTCCGCCCACCCGGTGGTGGCGCCCCGTGATCCGATGGCCTCTGAGGTGCGCCCTGACGCGGAAGCAAAATGGAGTTATCCGGCCCGTTAATCGTTGCATCTGCGCGCCCATGTGGCATGAACGCCCTGTGGAGTTTGGAGAACATCCACCACCGACGATCCTGTTCCGGTTGCCACCTGCGGCGGTTCGGCCCGTTCGGGCGCAAGGATGGCCGACTTCCTTCATCAGATTCCCTTGGCGATGCCCCATTATCTGCGTCTGTTTCTTTTGATCGTGACCGCCGTGGTGCCGCTCGCGGCGCTCCAGTTCATGACGCAGTACAGCCTGTGGCAGGATCGGGAGAACGAGGTGCGCAACGACACCCTGCGCCTTCTCGACCTGCTGGACGCCGAGCAGCAGCGCATCGCCGCGGAGGCGCGGCAGGTGCTGGCGACCATCGTCGAATCCGGCGTGCCGCAGGCGGGACCCCCGGATTGCCAGCAGACCATGGACCGGCTGCGCGCCCGCTATCCCGCCTATCTGTCGGTGGAGGTGGCCGACCGGCAGGGCCGGGTGTGGTGCGCGACCGACCCGGTCTCGCTGGGCGTCGATCTCGGTGGCATCCGCACATTCCAGAGCGCACTGGCCACCGGCGCCCTGGCGGTGGGCGAGTATGGGCTGCGCTATCCCAACCAACGCCCCATCCTGCCCTTCCGCTTGGCCTACCCGTCGCCGGAGGGCATGCCGGGCGGCCCCTTAGACGGCCCCCTGGGCGGCGTGGTGACGGTGCTTCTCGACGCCCGCTGGCTGGAGGAGAATTTGGGCCGCCGCCCCCTGCCGCCGGGCATGGAGATGGTGATCGCCGACCGCCAGGGCCATGCGGTGGCGCGCCTGCCGGAGGCGCCCGAGGCCATCGGGCAGCCCCTGCCCACCGCCATGCTCCAGGCCATGCGGGCGGCGCGGGGAACACGGTCGGCGGCCGTCTTCGACACCGGCGGGACGGAACGGATGGTGGTGTCCGCCCCCCTCGACACCGGCACCCGCGAATCGATGATCGCCATCGGGATCGACCGCGATGCCGCGATGCGCCCGGTCCGGGACGCCATGCTCTTCTCGCTGGCTCTGTTCGGCGGGGTGCTCCTGCTCACCTGCCTGGGGGCGGCCTGGGGCATGCGGCAGTTCCTGCGCGTGCGCGATCGGATGGTGGAGACCGTGGTCGACAAAGCGTCGGTCCTGGAGAGCACGACGGACGCCGTGGCCGAACTCGACCGGTCCTGGCGGGTCGTCTTCGTCAACGAACGGGCACGGACCCTCTTGCCGGATTCCGGGGACGCCATTGGCCGGAACGGGCGGCAGGCCTTCGCGGAGCTGATGGCCGGCGAATCCGGGCGGACCCTGCAGCAGGCCATGGAGCACCGCGAAGCGGTGGAGTTCGAGACGCAGGGGCCGCGCAGCGGCGTCTGGTTCGCCGTGCGCGCCTTCCCGTCACGCAAGGGCCTGGCCCTCTATTTCCGGGACGCCACCGAGCGCCGGCGCCTGGAGGACGAGCGCACGCTCCTGACCCGGCAGTTGGAGGCGGAGCGCAGCCTGCTGACCGCCATCCTGGATCATCTGCCCTCGGGGCTGCTGGTGGCGGAGGCGCCGAGCGGGCGGATCGTCAAGGTCAACGACACGGCGCTCCACCTGCTCGGCGGCCCGCCGCCACCTGCCGCCGGCTGCGGTTGCGACGGCACGCGGGCCTGCAACGGCGGCGCCTGCTTCGGCGAGGGGAGTTGCCCGTTGTCCCGTGCCCTGCGGCAGGGCGAGACGATGGAGCAGGAGGACATGCCCTACACCCGGCCCGACGGCACCGCCATGACCCTGTCGGTCAGCGCCACTCCGGTTCGCGATTCGGATGGACGGGTGACCCTGGCGATCTGCACGCTGCGCGACGTCGGGGAGCGCAAGTCGATGGAACAGGCGCTGCAGCGCGCCAAGGAGGAGGCCGACGAAGCCAACCGCGCCAAGTCGAAGTTCCTCGCCGCGGCCAGCCACGATTTGCGCCAGCCGATGCAGTCCATGTTCCTGTTCACCGGCATCCTGCACCGCTTCATCCGCGACGAGCAGGGGCAGCGCAGCCTGGAAATGCTGGAGCGCGGCCTGGACACGCTGAAGGGGTTGCTGGACAGCCTGTTGGACGTGTCGCGGCTGGACGCCGGGGCGGTCGATCCGCGCGTGGAGCCCTTCCCCCTGAACAGCCTGCTGGACGAGCTCGCCGCCTCCTACGCGCCGATCCTGGAGAGCAAGAATCTGGCCTTCCGCATCGTGCAGGACCATGCGGCGACGGTGCTCAGCGACCGCGTGCTGCTGGGCCGCATGGTGCGCAACCTGCTGGAAAACGCCATCAAGTACACGGAGCGCGGGGCGGTGCAGATCACCGTCCAGACGCAGGGCATTGGGGCAGAGGGCCATGGCACGCAGGGCGGCCACGTGCGGATCGAGGTCAGCGACACCGGGATCGGCATCCCGCCCGACCAGCTGACCCTGATCTTCGCGGAGTTCCACCAGCTCAACAACCCGGAACGCGACCGGGCGCGCGGCCTCGGTCTCGGCCTCGCCATCGTGCAGCGGCTGTCGGCGATCCTCGATCATCCCGTGGAGGTGAAATCCCAGCCGGACCGCGGGTCCGTCTTCGCCATCACCGTGCCGCTGGCCGCGGTGGAGACGGCCCCGGCCCCGCCGCCGGTCGCCGCCTCCGCTTTCACCGGCGGCGGCGAAGCTCCGCGCGCCCTGCTGGTGGACGACGACGCCATCGTCCTGCTGGGGCTGCGCGACATGTTCCGCGAATGGGGTTACGAGGTGCGGATCGCCGGCTCCACCGACGAGGCGGTGGCGAAGATCGAGGCGGACGGGCGCATGCCCGACGTGATGCTGGTCGATTACCGCCTGCGTGAAAAACGTGTCGGAACGGAAGCGGTGGTGCGCGTCCGCGCCATGGCCGGATGGGACGTTCCCGCGGTGATCCTGACCGGAGAGGCAGGTCCCGAATGCGAGATGGACGCCGCTGCGCACGGGCTGGAGGTGGTCCGCAAGCCGGTGACGCCGCGCCAGCTCCGGCGCGTTCTGGACCGCGCCATGGCGAAGCAGGCGAAGACGGCGGCGGCCGTGACCGGCGCGGAGGGCGAGCGTCTTTCCCTGTAGAGGGCTCAGGCCCCCTGGACAAGAAAGCGGCCCACCGTCCGATCGAACGGCGGGCCCTTGAGGTGCAAAACAGGGAGGCACACGCCCTTGGGGCAAACTGAACATAGCGACCGCGCCAGTTCCGCGCGAAAGGGGGAAAGTCGTAGCGTCGGGCGTGTCCGGGGTGCACCGAAGGAAGCGGGCGCCCTCCTCCGAAAAAATGATGGCCTCGATAGATTTCGCTTGAGCGCCGGCAACGGCACGGCTATATCAGCGCTCCCGCGTCGCCCCAAGGGACGCGGGACAAAGAGCAGACGATGCGCTTGTGGCGGAATTGGTAGACGCGCTAGGTTCAGGTCCTAGTGGCTGAAAGGCCGTGGGGGTTCGAGTCCCTCCAAGCGCACCAACACATCTTGTGTTGGTCTGATCATAAGTGGGGCCATAGCTCAGCTGGGAGAGCGCTACAATGGCATTGTAGAGGTCAGGAGTTCGATCCTCCTTGGCTCCACCATCATGAAGCCAGCAACCCCGACGGGTTGCTGGCTTTTTCCTTTTGACCCCGGCGCTACGGTCGATCTCGGCGCGTCGGCCCACGCGCCCGGACGCCTCTCAGGGGGCTTGAGGCGACGAAGCGTTGCGGCCCGCCATGCCCCGCCATTGACGACAGGGCCGGGCATGTCTTTGAACCGGGAGGCCTTTTCAACCGGAGAGCCTTTGAACCGGGCGGGTGAGCCGCGTGGAGCGAAGCCCCCGGCTCTCCCCGCCCGTGCCTCACGCCTGCCCGACGCTGTGGCCGGCGCCGCGCCCGCGGCGGCCCCGCACGGCGGGCGGATCGACAACCCCCACATCCTCGCCGAGGATCGGGTCGCCGGCACCGTCGGCCTGATCGGCGCAGCGTTCGGCCAACTCCCGGATCGCTCCGCGGATCTCCGGATCGCGGATGTTCTGGAAATAGCGGGCGAGCATCAGCGCCTCGCGGGAGCGCAACGTGCCCTCCGACTCCTCCGCCTGCGGGCTGACGGTTCCCGCCTCCTGGGCCGCGTGGCGCTCTTCCAGCCCTTCAAAGAAGACGGAGACCGGGACCCGGAAGAACTGCGCCAGCTTGAACAGCCGGCTGGCCGAAACCCGGTTGAAACCACGCTCGTACTTCTGAAGCTGCTGAAAGGTCAGCCCCAGAGCCGACGCCACGTCGCTCTGACTCAAACCGGCAAGCATCCGCAACTCGCGCAAGCGCTGCCCAACAAACACATCGACCTCGTTGAGGCCTTCCTTCTTCTCACGTCCACGTTTTTTCACGGCATTCCCCCATCGGTAACGGTGGCAAAGCCCTATGTCGCGCGAAGCAACATTCGGTTTTGCGTTGGAAAGATTCCGACGTGCTTGTGCCACGATCTTTTTGGTATCGGACAAGCGACCATTGCAACTCAGCTATGACGTCGAGATCACAAAGTCAACCACCGTTGCAATATTTACTACCTACGTCCGAACAAACCCTAGAAAGAGAATGGGTATATACACGCATATCATTCTTTCTTTCGAGGTAACTTTTAATTGCTTGCCTTGGAAATGATCCGACAGGCGCGCTTTTGTGGAGAATCGTACCGCTGCTCCTCGCTCATTGGTCGGCAAAGGAGCGTTGCGGGCGCGCGACGGTAGGCACATTTTGCCGGTCACTGGGCAAATTCTGCCCACGGATTAACGCTCTCTTCATCAAGACAGCCCAGCATGCGCAGGAAAGCATGGACCGGCGCGGTTTTTGCAAATTCCTTTTTTGCGTCTGCGAAATCAAGAACTTCCCGGACATTCACCGGGGCATCCGATCGGGGACTAGCGCGTGAACAACCTTCTGCAGACCTTGCGCAACCTGGGTCCCGCGCGCCTGGCCGCCATCGGTGGCGTCGGCCTGCTTCTGATCGGATTCTTCGTCTATCTGATGACGCGCCTCTCCACCCCGGAGATGGAGCTTCTCTACGCCGAACTCCAGCCCACCGAAGCCGCGGCCATCGCCAAGAAGCTGGAGGAGGCGAAGGTCCCCTTCACGGTCGACAAGACCGGCACGAAGATCATGGTCGCCGCCGAGCAGGTCGGGCCGACCCGCATGCGGATGGCCGCCGCCGGCCTGCCGTCGGGGGGCTCCATCGGCTACGAGCTCTTCGACAAGGGCGAAGGCTTCGGCGCCACCAGCTTCATGCAGAACATCAACCATCTGCGCGCCCTGGAAGGCGAGATGGCGCGCACGGTGCAGACGTTGAACGGGGTGCAGAGCGCCCGCGTCCATCTGGTGCTGCCCAAGCGCGAGCTGTTCGCGCGCCAGCAGAACCCGGCGACGGCCAGCATCTTCCTGAAGCTGCGCCCCGGCGCCCAGCTGTCGCGCGAGAACATCCAGGCGATCCAGCACCTGATCGCCGCCTCCGTGCCGAACCTCGATCCCAGCCGCATCTCCATCGTCGACGACAAGGGCACCCTGCTCGCCCGCGGCACCGGCAACGACAGCGCGGACGCCATGCTGGCCTCGGCGGAGGAGAAGAAGGTCGCCTACGAGAGCCGCATCGCCCGCATCATCGAGGATCTGCTGGGCCGCACCGTCGGCTACGGCAAGGTGCGGGCTGAGGTCTCGGCCGATCTCGACTTCGACCGCATCACCACCCAGTCGGAAATCTTCGATCCGGAAAGCCAGGTCGTCCGCTCCACCCAGACGGTGACGGAGGCGAACGAGAGCCACGACCGCGACCCGCTGTCGCCGGTCACCGTGGACCAGAACCTGCCGACCGCGCAGTCGGGCAACAACGCCGGCCCGATCTCGCAGAACAAGCAGAACCGCAGCGAAGAGACGATCAACTACGAGATCAGCCGGACCACCAAGAACCACGTCCGCGAATCCGGGCAGGTGCGGCGCCTGTCGGTCGCGGTGCTGGTCGACGGCACCTACAGCCTGCCCAAGGACGGCAACCCGGCGGCCTACCAGCCGCGGCCGGAGCAGGAGCTGGAGAGCATCAAGGCGCTCGTCCGTTCCGCCGTCGGCCTCGACGCCGTGCGCGGCGACACGCTGGAAGTCATCAACATGCGCTTCTGGTCGCCGGAAGACGACGTCCAGAAGCCGGAGGAGCTGTTCCTTGGCATGACCAAGGACGACCTGTTCCGCATCGCGGAGATGGTCGTGCTGGGCATCGTCGCCGTCCTCATCATCCTGCTGGTCATCCGCCCGCTGATCACCCGCGCCTTCGAGAAGGCCGACCAGCAGGAGGAGGACGACATGGACCGCCTGCTGGCCGACCAGAGCGGCATGCCCGCCGCCCTGGCCGCGCCGACCGGCGCGCTGGCCCAGGACCTCGCCCTGGAGGCCGCCCAGGCCGACGAGGAGCTGGAGCAGATGATCGACATCAACCGCGTCGAAGGCCGCGTCCGCGCCTCCTCGCTGCGCAAGGTGGGCGAGATCGTGGAGAAGCATCCGGAGGAAGCGGTGTCGATCCTGCGCAACTGGCTGTATCAGGAGAGCTGACGCGATGAGTTCGGTCCGCAAATTCCTGTTCGACGAGTCCTTCGACGTGGATGCGCCGCCGCGCCGGCAGCTCCAGGCCGACGACGACTATTTCGACAACATCCCCCTGCCGGAACCGGAGCCCGAACCGGAGCCGGAGTTGCCGCCCGAACCGCCGCCGCCGGTGTTCGGCGAGGCCGATCTGGCCGCCGCCCGCGCCGCCGGCTTCGCGGAGGGCGAGACCGCCGGCAAGTCGACGGGCTACGGCAAGGGTTTCGTGGACGGCAACAACGCCGGCCGCAAGGACGGCTACGAGCAGGCCCGCGTCGAGATCGAGGCGACGGTGCAGGCGCGGATCGCCAACGCGCTGGAAACCGTCGGCAACGGCGTGCAGCATCTGCTGAACGAGCATTACGCGACCAGCGCCCAGCGGGCCGACCAGCCCGTGCACATCGCGCTGGCCATCGTCCGCAAGCTGATGCCGGAACTGGCGCGGCGCGGCGGGCTGATGGAGGTGGAAGGGCTGGTGCGCGCCTGCCTGACCGACCTGATCGACGAGCCGCGCCTGGTGGTGCGCGTCGCCGACGACACGGTGGACGCGGTGCGCGAGCATCTGGACCAGGTGATCGCAGCCCGCGGCTTCGGCGCGAAGCTGATGGTGGTGGGCGATTCCGGCCTCGCGCCGGGAAGCTGCCGGATCGAGTGGGCCGAAGGCGGGGTCGAGCGCGACACCGCCGGCCTGCTCGCCCAGATCGAACGGCGGATGGCCGGCCTGCTGGAAGCGCCGCCGGGCTGACCCCCGGGCGGACCGATTGCGGCGAACAGGATTTTTTGAGGTTCTAAGGGCTTCTGGAGACTTCGATGGCCAAGGACAGCTTCTCCCTCGACGAGTTGGACGGCGGCGGCCGCAGCGACATTGCGGAGTATGAGACCGGCCTGGGTCCAGCCAAGGATCTGGAAGCGGTCTACGACATCCCCGTCCAGATTTCCGCCGTGCTCGGCAAATCGACCATGCAGGTCAGCCAGTTGCTCAAGCTCGGGCGCGGCGCGGTGGTGGAGCTGGACCGCAAGGTCGGCGAAGCCATCGACATCTACGTGAACAACCGTCTGGTCGCCCGCGGCGAGGTCGTGGTGGTGGAAGACCGGCTGGGCATCACCATGACCGAAATCATCAAGTCGGACCGCGGATGAGCCTCACACGAGACAGCGCTGAATCGTCCCGCCGGGGCGGGCGTTCCGCCCGGCCGCGGGGCGGGGTGGACATGGCGACGCTGGTCGGTCTGGCCGCCGCCGCCGTGGTCATCTTCGTCGCCATGGCGTCGGGCGGCAGTTTGCGCGCCTTCGTCGACCCGCCGTCGCTCATCATCGTGCTGGGCGGCACGCTGGCGGTCACCACCGCCTCCTTCTCGCTGTCCGACGTGGCCATCGCGTGGCGCGACGCCGGTGCGGTGCTGATCCACCGGACCAGCGACCCGCGCGGCGTGGCCCGGCAGGTGCTCCTGCTCGCCGAGGCGGCGCGGCGCGCGCCGGAGACGCTGCGCAACGTCCTGCCGGAGTTGAAGCACGAGTCGTTCCTGCACCGCTCGGTCACGCTGGTGGCCGAGGGGCTGCCGCCCGACGACATCGAGCGGATGCTGATCGGCGAGGTCGAGGCCTCGGGCGCCGGCAAGGTCAAGAGCGCCGGCGTGCTGCGCCGCGCGTCGGAGGTGGCGCCGGCCATGGGGCTGATCGGCACGCTGGTCGGCCTCGTCCAGATGCTGGGCAGCCTGAACGACCCGTCGAGCATCGGCCCGGCGATGGCGCTGGCCCTGCTGACCACCTTCTACGGGGCGGTGCTCGGCAACGTCGCGCTGGCCCCGCTGGCCGCCAAGGTGGAGCGGACGGCGGAGGAGGACGCGCTCGTCAAGACTCTCTACACCATCGGCGCGGTATCCATCGCGCGTCAGGAAAATCCGCGGCGTCTGGAGATGCTCCTGAACGCCGTTCTTCCGCCTGGAAAGCGGATTCAGTACTTCGACCGGGACTCCGACCGGGGTTCTCCGAGGGGAGCGTAAGATGCGTCTGCTGATCGTTGGAACGTTGGAAGGGTACATCACCGCCGCTGGCAAGATCGCCATGCAGCGCGGGGCGAAGGTGTCCCACACCGACAGCATCGAGGGCGCCCTGAACGCCCTGCGCGCGGCGGCGGGGGCCGACCTCGTGATGATCGACGTCAAACTCGACATCGCGACCTTCATCGAAAGCCTGAAGGCGGAACGGATCACCATTCCCGTGGTGGCCTGCGGCATCGGCACCGACGCCGCGGCGGCGGTGAAGGCGATCCGCGCCGGCGCCAAGGAATACATCCCCCTGCCCCCCGACGCGGAGCTGATCGCCGCCGTGCTGGAAGCGGTGGCGGAGGAAAGCCACGCCATCGTCTGCCAGGACCCGGCCATGCTGGCGACCCTGCGGCTGGCGGACCAAGTGGCGCCCAGCGATGCCTCCGTCCTCATCACCGGCGAGAGCGGCACCGGCAAGGAGCTGATGGCCCGCTACATCCACCGTAAGAGCCGGCGCTCCGACGCGCCCTTCGTCGCGGTGAACTGCGCGGCCATCCCGGAAAACCTGCTGGAATCGGAGCTGTTCGGCCATGAGAAGGGCGCCTTCACCGGCGCCGTCGCCCGCCGGCTCGGCCGCTTCGAGGAGGCCAACGGCGGCACCCTGCTGCTCGACGAGCTGTCGGAGATGCACCCGCGGCTGCAGGCCAAGCTGCTGCGCGCCATCCAGGAGAAGGAGATCGACCGCATCGGCTCGTCCCAGCCGGTGAAGGTCAACGTCCGCCTGATCGCCACCTCCAACCGCAACCTGGAGAACGAGGTCCGGTCCGGCAACTTCCGCGAAGACCTCTATTTCCGGCTGAACGTCTTCAGCGTCGCCATCCCGTCCCTGCGCGAACGGCCGGCCGACATCCCGATGATCGCCGACCATTTCCTCAAGAAATACGCGCAGGCCAACGGGCTGGGCGAGAAGCGGCTGTCGGACGACGCGCTGCTGATGCTGCGCGCCCACCACTGGCGCGGCAACGTGCGCGAGCTGGAAAACACCATGCACCGCGCCGTGCTGCTCTCCAAATCGGAGACGGTCGGGCCGGACGCGATCATGCTGACCAGCCAGCTGCTCGCCCCGGAAGGGTCGGCGCAGGCGTCGATCCCGACCAACTCGCCGGTCGCCAACCCCTTCGCCGGGCCGGGCGGCACGGTGCCGCAGGCGCCGCGCGGCTACGGACAGCCGGCTCCCGGTTACCCGACCTCCTACGCGCCGCCTTCGGGCCACGCCGCGGGGGCCGCGGCCTACGGCAACGCCGGAGCCTCGTCCTATGGCAACGCCGGAGCGGCGCCCGGCGCGCCCGCCGTCCAGGGCCTCGTCGGCCGCACGGTGGCGGAGGTCGAGCGCGACCTGATCATCGGCACGCTGTCGCACTGCCTGGGCAACCGCACCCACGCGGCGAACATCCTGGGCATCTCCATCCGCACGCTGCGCAACAAGCTGAAGCAGTACAGCGAGGAGGGCGTGCCCGTGCCGCCGCCGGGCACCGAGGAACGGGCGGCCTACTGATCCGCTGATCGGGGGAACGGCGGAGGAGCGGCGGCATGGCACTGACCGAACACAATCCGGGGGCACGCGCGGGCGGCGGCGGCAACATGTCCGCGCTGACCGACATGGTGGCCGTTGCGAAGGGCGCGCTGAAGCGCGGCGACATCGTGATGGCGGCCGGCATCATGCTGATCGTCGTCGGGTTGATCCTGCCGCTGCCGCCGATGCTGCTCGACATGATGCTCGGGCTGAACGTCACCATCTCGATCCTCATCCTGATGGTGGTGCTGTTCATCGAAAAGCCGCTGGAGCTGTCGGCCTACCCGACGATCCTGCTCATCACGACGCTGCTGCGCCTGTCGCTGAACATGGCCTCCACCCGCCTGATCCTGACGCAGGGTCACGAGGGCACGGCGGCGGCGGGCCATGTGATCGAGGCCTTCGCCGGCTTCGTCATGGGCGGCGACTTCATCATCGGCGTGATCGTCTACGCGATCCTGACGATCGTGAACTTCAAGGTCATCACCGCCGGTTCGGGCCGCATCGCCGAAGTGGCGGCGCGCTTCACCCTGGACGCCATGCCCGGCAAGCAGATGGCCATCGACGCCGACCTGTCCGCCGGCATGATCGACGAGACCACCGCCCGCGCCAAGCGCAAGGAGCTGGAGGACGAAAGCGCCTTCTTCGGTTCCATGGACGGTGCGTCGAAGTTCGTGAAGGGCGACGCCGTCGCCGGCCTGATGATCATGTTCATCAACATCATCGGCGGCGTGTCGCTGGCGGTCCTGCGCTACGACATGCCGATCCTGCAGGCGCTGGACACCTTCACCAAGCTGACCATCGGCGACGGCCTCGTCTCGCAGATCCCGGCGCTGGTCATCTCCATCTCCGCCGGCTTCCTGGTGTCGAAGGCCGGCACCGGCGGGTCCACCGACAAGGCGGTGGTCGGGCAGCTCACCAACCACGTCAGCGCGCTCGGCCTGTCGGCGGGCGCCATCGGCCTGCTCGCCCTGATGCCGGGCATGCCGATGCTGCCCTTCCTGCCGGTGGTCGCCGCCGTCGGGGCCGCCGCCTGGTATCTGCCGAAGATGCGCGCCAAGAAGGAGGCGGAGGAGGCGGAGGCCGCCGCCGCCGAGGCCGCGGGCATGGGCGGACCGGGCGGCGGGGCCGCCCCGGTGGCCGACGAACCGATCGCCACGGCGCTGGCCATCGACCTGATCCGGCTGGAGCTGGGCTACGGCCTGCTGTCGCTGATCAACCAGCCGCAGGCGGGCAGCCACCGGTTGACCGACCAGATCAAGGGGTTGCGCCGCCAGATCGCCGGCGAGGTCGGCTTCGTCATGCCCGCCGTGCGCATCCAGGACAACCTCCAGCTTCCGCCCAACGCCTACATCATCCGCGTCAAGGAGATCGAGGCGGGGCGCGGCGACATCCGCCCGAACATGCTGCTGGTCATGGACCCGCGCGGCGAGGCGATGAGCCTGCCCGGCGAGCAGACGGTGGAGCCGACCTTCGGCCTGCCGGCCATCTGGATCGAGCCGGGCTACCGCGAGGAGGCGCTGTTCAAGGGCTACACGGTGGTCGACCCGTCCACGGTCATCACCACGCATCTGACCGAACTCATCAAGGACAACATGCCGGAGCTGCTGTCCTTCACCGAGACGCAGAAGCTGCTGGACGAGCTGGACAAGGAGCACCAGAAGCTGATCGCCGACGTGGTGCCGGCGCAGATCACTGTGGGCGGATTGCAACGGGTGTTGCAGAACCTGCTTGCAGAACGGGTTTCGGTACGCGATCTTGCCACCATTCTGGAGGGCGTGTCCGAGGCGGCAAGCCAAACCCGCAGCATCACGCAGATCACCGAGCATGTGCGCACGCGCTTGGCGCGGCAGATCTGCGACGCGAACATCAACGAGATGGGAGTGATCCCGCTCGTCACCCTGTCCCCCGAGTGGGAGCAGGCGTTCGCGGAATCGCTGGTGGGCGATGGCGACGACCGGCAACTGACGATGGCGCCGAGCCGGCTTCAGCAATTCATCACTTCGGTCCGCCAAACCTTCGAGCGACACGCCATGATGGGCGAGACCCCCGTCCTGTTGACCAGCCCCCTGATCCGTCCCTTCGTCCGCTCGATCGTCGAGCGGTTCCGGCCGGCCACCGTGGTGATGTCGCAGAACGAGATCCACCCCAAGGCGCGGATCAAGACCCTGGGGCAGATCTGATGCAGGCCATGACGAACCAGTGTGACGGGCGGGGAGCGAGCCGATGCGGCTGAAGTCGTTCCACGCCAAGTCCATGTCCGAAGCCATGCGCATGGTCCGCCAGACGCTGGGCGACGATGCCATCATCGTCGCCACGCGCGAGGAGGACGGCGGCGGCGTTCGCGTGACCGCGGCGGTGGAGGACGACGATCTGCTGATGGCGCAGGCGCGCACGGCCCAGCCGACCCGGACCGCCCGCCCCGTGGTGGTGGTCGAGGAGGAGCCGGAGATCGACGTGGGCGAGGTGGTGGCCGACGTGCTGCACCGCCACGGCGTTCCCGCCGCGCTGGCCGAGCAGCTGATCGACGCCGCCGCCGGGCTGGACACCGACGACCCCGCGCTGGCGCTGGGCGCCGCGCTCGATTCCATGTTCACCTTCAGCCCGCTGCAGGACCGGCGCGGCGGCAACAAGCCGCTGATCCTGGTCGGCCCGCCGGGCAGCGGCAAGACGCTGATCGTCGCCAAGCTGGCCGCCCAGGCGGTGTTCCGCAAACGCTCGGTCGGCGTGATCACCACCGACACGGTTCGCGCCGGCGGCATGGAACAGTTGGCCGCCTTCACGCGTCTGATGAAAATCAAACTGGCGACGGTGGAAGACCCCGACGCGCTCGCAGGCGCGTTCGAGGTCAGCCGCGGCGCCGACGTCGTCCTGGTGGATACCGCCGGGCGCAACCCCTACAACCGGGAAGACATGGCCGACCTCAAGGCCCTGCTGTCCGCCGGGGTGGCCGAGCCGATCCTCGTGCTCCCCGCCGGGCTGGACGCCATGGAAGCCGCCGACATCGCCCAATCCTTCAAGGCGCTGGGCGTGCGGCGGATGCTGATCACCCGGCTTGACATGGCGCGTCGGCTGGGCAGCCTGCTCGGCACGGCGCACCGTTCACGCATGGCCTTCTGCAACGCCAGCGTTTCCTCCAAGGTGGCCGAAGGGCTGACACCGCTGAACCCGGTGGCCTTCGCCCGCCTGATGATGCCCGCCGAGGACAAGGCGGCGCGCAACCGGCCCAAACCGGCGGCCCCTGCCAAGACCAAAGCCGTTCGTTCTTCGTCGAGGACCATCCCATGACCGATCCGGTGTTTCCGGCCGCCCTCAAGAACGTTCACCCGCTGCGCGGTGCCAACGTCATCGCCGTGGCCAGCGGAAAGGGCGGCGTCGGCAAGACGTGGTTCTCGATCACGCTCGCCCACGCGCTGACGAAGATGGGCAAGAACTCGCTGCTGTTCGACGGCGACCTCGGCCTCGCCAACGTCGACATCCAGCTCGGCTTCCAGCCCAAGAACGATCTCGGCGCGGTGATCAACGGCGACGTGACGCTGGGCCGCGCGGCCCAGCGCTACACCGAGGGCGGCTTCGACATCATCGCCGGCCGCTCCGGCTCCGGGACGCTCGCTCAGCTGCCGAGCCAGCGCCTGTCCGGCCTGCGCAACGACCTGATGGAACTGGCACGGCGCTACGACTGCGTCATCATGGACATGGGCGCCGGCGTCGACCGCACGGTCCGCACCCTGTCCGGCCCCGCCGGGACGACGCTGGTGGTGACGACGGACGAGCCGACCTCGCTGACCGACGCCTACGCCTTCATCAAGCTGACCCACGCCACCAACCCCACCGCCGACCTGCGCGTCGTGGTGAACATGGCGCAGAGCGTGAAGGACGGCGAGCGCACCTACGGCACCATCCTGAAGGCCTGCCAGAACTTCCTGAAATACAAGCCCGCACTGGCCGGCATCATCCGCCGCGACCTGAAGGTGCGCGACGCCATCCGCAACCAGTCGCCGCTGCTGACCCGCTCCCCCAGCTCCGACGCTGCGCGGGACGTGCTGGCCATCGCCCAGCGGCTTCTCAACGGCCAGTAAGACCGGGATGGGGGGCGCCCTTCCTCCCCCAGCCGCCGGCGCGCCCGCCGCCCCGGCGGCGACCACCCCCGCGCCGGTGGCGGTCGCCGAGGGCACGGTCAAGGCCCTGCCGGAGCGCTTGCAGGACATCGCCCGCCCGGTGGTGCTGACCGGCACCGTCGTCGGCACCACGCCGGAGGGCTTGGCCCGCGTGCGCACCCAGGCCGGCGAGGTGCTTGTGCAAACCCCGACGCCGCTGCCCGCCGACAAGCCGGTGACGCTCCAGATCACCCCGGCGCAGGTGCTTCTGGAACAGGCTCAGGCCGCGTCGACCGACCCCGCCGCGGCCTCCCCCGCACTGAGCCTCGCGGCGAAGGTTCTGGTGCTGACCCAGGGCACCCCCCCGGGTGTCCCATCCTTGCCGACCGCAGGTGGGCCGGCGCCGGCCAGTCCCGGCCAGACCGGAGCGACGTCCCCTCAGGGTTCGGCCCCTCAGGGTTCGGCGACACCGGTGGTGATCCTGCCCAGCCCGGCGTCCGCCACGCCGACGGTGGGACCGGCGGGCCAGCCGCTTCCCCTGCTGCTGCCGGGCACCATCGTTCCCGCGCTGGTCATCGCCGCGGCGGCGAAGCCGCCGGCCCCGCCCGGTGCGGCCCCGGCCCTGCCCGGTCAGCCCACCGCCGCGCCGGTGGTGGCGGCGCCCCTTCCCGTCACGGACAGCGGCGGCGGCCAAGCCCCGGCACCGACACAAGCCGGCCAGCCCAACGCAGCCCTCACTCCTCCGCAGGCGCCGCCCACGCCTTCGGGCACATCGCCGCTTCCCGGCAAGCCGATGCTCGACACCACGGTGGAACTCGGCGGCGACGCGGCGCATCCCGGCGGGGACCTCCCGGAAGCCGCCTCGCCCACGAAACCGACCCCCACGAAGCCAGCCGGCCAACCGGTCCTGCCCCAGGGCGGCACCGTTGCCCTGAAGATCCTGACCGTCACGCCCCCGCCGGACCAGCCGCCGGCCGCCCCGCCGGACGATGGGTCTCCGCCATCGGACGGCCAGAGCGCAGGCAACCCGCCCCGCAAGGACGGCGCCCCGCTCCAACCCGCTTCTCCACCTCCGGCGGCACCGCAATCGGCCCCTGCCCCGCCCCGCGGCACCGCAATCCCCACCGCAGCGCCCACGATGCCCAGTGCGGACCCCGGCGCCTCCCCGGCAACACCGGAGACGCCCGACGGGCCGGTTCTGAAGGGCACGGTGGCCGGCAGCACGCCGCAGGGCCAGCCGATCCTCGCCACGCCGCAGGGCATGCTGGCGCTGAACGTCCAGGCGAGCCTGCCGCAGGGCAGCACCGTCACCGCCGCCCTGACCGACCCCGCCAAGGCGCTCCAGACCGCGCCACCCCCGCTCACCGCGGAGCCGGGGCCGCTGAGCGAGCGGGACTGGCCCGCCATGCGCCAGCTCTTGAGCGCGCTCGCCGGGGTGGACCGCTCCGCCGCTCAGGCGCTGATCGGCACGGTCCTGCCGCAGCCGAACCGCAAGCTGGGCGCGGCGATGAGTTTCTTCCTGTCGGCGATCCGCGGCGGCGACGCCCGCGGCTGGCTGGGCGAGGACGCCGCCTCCGCTCTGGAGAAATCCGGCCAGGGAAGCCTGCTGTCCCAGCTGGAGCGCGAGTTCCGCAGCCTTCAGCAGCAGGCGGGCGATCCCCTGCCCGGCGACTGGCGTCCCTACACCCTGCCGATGATGGACGCCAATGGGCTGCTGCCGATCAAGCTGCACATCCATCCCATAAATTCGGAAGAGGACGGCAAGACGGGCCGCAAGGGCGGCGACAAGGGCAGCCGCTTCCTGCTCGACCTGGATCTCAGCCGTCTCGGCCCGATGCAGCTCGACGGGCTGGTGCAGCCCAACCGGTTCGACCTGATCCTGCGCAGCCACACCCCGCTCGCGCCGGAGATCCGCCTGGACCTGATCCAGATTTTCGCGGACAGCATCCGCGCCGTGGGCTACATCGGCGGCCTGTCCTTCCAGTCCGGCGCCAAATGCTGGGTCAAGCTGACCCGGACCGGAGCGGGCGGCAGCAGCTACACCGCCTGACGAGCCTGGACGCCATGCACCGCCGCGAACTTCTGATCACCGCCGCCAACCCGGACGCCCGCCACGACTATCTGGTGGAGCTGCACGGGGAACCGGCGCCCGGCACCCGCCTGACCCTGCGCTACGTCCCCGACCGCGCGGTTGCCACGCCGGACGGCGTCGCCGCCTATTTCGGCGCCCTGTCCGGCACCGCGGCGGCGGCCGGTCCGGAATCCCTGGCCATCGCCGTGCTCGACGATCTGAACAACGAGCTGATTCCCCGCTGGGTGGAGGTCACGGTGGAGCGGACCCTGCCCGTCCCCCAGCGTGTGGTCATCGAGGACCGCCAGCCCGGTTGGGACAACCCGCATCTTTTCGCCCGGATGCGGCGCGTCTGACCCTCCGATCCCCGCCTCGTCCGTCGTCCGGCATGGCTGCACCGCGCCAAGTCACAGCTTTCGCCGCTTGATTTCCTCAACCCGCATGAGAATAAAGCGGGTCGGCTGGTGCGTGGATGAGTCTGTTGAAACGTACAGGAATATTAAGGCGCGTCCAAACCCTCTGGGCGCGTGTTGGGCTTCGCGCGCGCCTCGAGGCCTTCATCCTGCTCGCCCTTCTTCCGATGGTGGGCTTGGTCGTCGTCCTTCTGCTTCAAGAGCGCAACCAGGACATCGAGCGGGCGCGCGATGCCACCCGCCTGCTCGCCGACCGGGGGGCGCAGCAGCAGGCGCAGATCGTTCAGCAGGCCCGCAGCGTCCTCCAGCTTCTCACCCTGGTCCCTGACATCCGGGAGGCGAGCCCCGACCGTTGCGCAACGATGTTGAAACAGGCGACCGACCTTTATCCTTGGAGCACCGGCTTCGGGGTGTTCAACCCCGATGGCAATCTGTTGTGCAGCAGCAACAGGAGCCGGCCCATGAACGTGGCCGACCGTGACTATTTCCGCGAAGCGCTGGCGACGCACGGCTTCACGGTCAGCAACTTCCTGATCGGGCAGAACAGCAAGAAACCCCGCGTGGTCGCGGCCCTGCCGATTCTCGGTGACGATGGTTCGGTCATCCGCGTCCTGCTGGCCGGAGTGGACTTGAACTGGCTTGCGGAGCTGTCCGTCGAAATCGCTCATGAGTCCGGTGGAACCGTATCGCTGTTCGATTCCGAAGGGACGATCCTCGCGCGCGTGCCGGACCCGCAGGGGATTGTCGGGCGATCGATGGCCGAACACCCGATGGTTCGAAAAATCATGGTGGAGGAGGCCGGGATCATCGAGGACGACGGTCTGGACGGCATTCCCCGGATCAGCGGCTTCTCGACCCTGGAGGAAACCGGTGCCAAGATCGTCGTCGCGGTCGCGCGCGATGACATCCTGGCCGCGGCCGACCGGAATTTGCTTTTGGGAACCGGCGTGATCACCGGCGTGGTGCTTCTCATCGTCGGTGGGGTCTGGGTGCTGATGGAAGTCATGGTCCTGCGCGGCCTGCGGGACCTCAAGGCATCGGCGGCGTTCCTCTCGTCGGACCTTTTCGATCCCTACGCCCTCTGCACCCCAGTGCCGGTCCATCCGTCCGAAATCGGCCAAGTCGCCCACGCGATGCGGACGATGGGGCGGACGTTGAGCACCATTGCCTTCGAGGATCGCCTGACCGGGCTCGCCAATCGCCGCTTCTTCGAGGCTCACGTGGAGCGCCTCAAGGAGCAACCGGCTGAAGATCAAAGCGCGATCGCCATCCTCTACATCGACCTCGACGGTTTCAAGCCGGTCAACGACCAGCATGGACACCACACCGGCGATGCCGCGTTGAAGCAGATCGGCACCCGGCTGGCGCATTGCGTTCGCCATGGGGATTTCGCCGCACGCCTCGGCGGCGACGAGTTCGCGGTGCTGCTCTCCCTGCCGGATGGCCAGCCGGAGCGTTACATCCGCGATGTCGCCAGACGGATCATCGACAGCGTATCCGCGCCGATCATCGCCGACGGGCTCGATGTCCAGATCGGGTGCAGCATCGGTATCGCGCTTTGGCCGTCGGACGCGGAGGACCTTGCCCTGGCGCTCCAGAATGCCGATCAGGCGTTGTACGCCGCCAAACGGTCCGGCCGTGGTCGCATCGTCGCCTATTCGGAGCTTTCCGCCACCGACGCCTCACCGATCTGAACAAGCGGACACGTCAGGATTCGACGCCGCTCTCCTCCTGCTGGCGGCGGCGGAAGCCGACCAGCGCGGTTTCGTCCAGCATGTTGGCTTCCTTGCGCTTGAGCTTTTCCTTCTCGCGCTTCAACCGCTCTTCCTCCGCCAGCTCATAGCGCTTCAGCTCCTGGAAGGCCTCCGCCATCTCGTCGGTGGCGACGGCGATCTGGGCCTCCACCTGCCCCATGGACTGGGTCAGCCGCTTGCCGCGCTCCATCGCCGCCTGGATGTAGTTGCTGTAGGTGAAGGCGTATTCGACGTTGCCGCGGGCGGTGTCGCGCTCCGCCGCGATCTCTTCCTTCAGCCGCTCGATCTCGGCCTGGAGCCGGTCGGCGAGGCTCTGCAGTTCCGCCAGCGCCCGGCGCTTCTCGTCGAGTTTCCATTTCTGGAGGCGGATGATGGTCTTCAGACTGCTCATTCTTGCGGCGGCCACTGTTCAATGCCGAAAATGGCGGCAAGCTGGGCGTAGCTGTTGTCGAGGTCGGTCGCCTCGCGCTTGCCCTGCTTCAGGAAGGCCTCCAAGGCCGGCTGGAAATGGATGGCCTCGTCCACCTGCGGGTCGGTGCCCTTGCGGTAGGCGCCCAGACGGATCATCTCCGCCATGTTGTCGTAGGACGACATCAGCCGCCGCGCGTGGTTCACCAGCTCGTTCTCCATGGGGGAGTTGCAGCCGGGCATGGTGCGCGACACGCTGCGCAGGATGTTGATGGCCGGATAGCGCCCACGCTCGCCGATCTGGCGCTCCAGGACGATGTGGCCGTCCAGGATGCCGCGCACGGCGTCGGCGATGGGTTCGTTGTGATCGTCACCTTCGACCAGCACGGTGAACAGGCCGGTGATGGAGCCCGACCCGCTGAGGCCCGGCCCGGCGCGTTCCAGCAGGCGCGGCAGTTCGGCGAAGACGGTCGGGGGATAGCCCTTGGTCGTCGGCGGTTCGCCGGCGGACAGGCCGATCTCGCGCTGGGCCATGGCGAAGCGGGTCACGCTGTCCATCATGCACAGCACGTTGCAGCCGGCGTCGCGGAAGGCCTCCGCCACGGCCAGAGTCATGTAGGCGGCCTGGCGGCGCATCAGCGGCGCCTCGTCGGAGGTGGCGCACACCACGACGCTGCGCGCCAACCCCTCCTCCCCGAGATCCTCGGTGATGAATTCCTGAAGCTCGCGCCCACGTTCGCCGATCAGCCCGATCACCGCGACCTCCGCGCCGGAGAAGCGGGCGAGCATCGACATCACCGATGACTTGCCGACGCCGGAGCCGGCGAAGATGCCCATGCGCTGGCCGCGGCAGCAGGTGAGGAAGGCGTTGATGGCGCGGATGCCCAGGTCCAGCTTCTCGCCCACGCGGGCGCGGGAATGGGCGGGCGGCGGGTTGTTGCGGATGGGAACGCCATGCGTCCCCTTGGGCAGCGGCCCCTTGCCGTCCACCGGCTCGCCCAGCGCGTTGATGACGCGGCCGAGCCACGCCTCCGTTGGGAAGACCATGGGCTGGCTGTCCGACACCAGCGCGCGGCAGCCCAGCCCGACCCCGTCGATGGAGCCGAAGGGCATCAGCAGCGCGCGGCCCTGGCGGAAGCCGACCACCTCGCAGGGGACCTGCCGGCCGTCGCGGGATTCGACGATGCAGCGGCCGCCCACCGACAGTTCCTTCTCGATCCCCCCGACCTCGACCAGCAGGCCGAGCACGGCGGTGACCCGCCCGAACCGGCTGCAGCCGGACACGGACTCGATTTCCTGAAGAATGCGGGCGACGTCGGCGGGCACGGTCTTGCGGATCAGCGGACGGAATTGGGACGGGTGAGCCGGGTGCGGACGGCGCAATTTGCGGTGGGCTCGAAGTCCGCCGCCATGCCGCCCGCGTCATGCTCGTCCAAAAACATTAACGTTAAATGAAGTGCTATGCCTCTGGCGTTAAGCTGAATCGTCTGTTAACTTGTGTAAACAGACGTGCCGATCTGTTAAGGGAATTGGTTAAGGAACTGCGGGAAAGCAACGCCGCATCGGAAGCCAGAAACGCGCCATCTAACATCGGGATACCGCCATGAGGGTTCTGCTGGTCGAAGACGACTCCTCCACGGCCAAGAGCATCGAGCTGATGCTCCAGTCGGAAGGCTACATCGTCGATTCTACCGACCTCGGTGAGGATGGGCTCGAAATCGGCAAGCTGTACGATTACGACATCATCATCCTCGATCTGATGCTGCCGGACATCGACGGCTACGAGGTGCTGCGCCGCCTGCGCGCCGCCCGTGTGACCACGCCGATCCTCATTCTTTCCGGCCTGTCGGAACTGGACCACAAGATCAAGGGTCTGGGCTTCGGCGCCGACGACTACCTGACCAAGCCCTTCGACAAGCGCGAGCTGATCGCCCGCATCCAGGCCATCGTCCGCCGCTCCAAGGGCCATTCCGACAGCATCATCCGCACCGGCCGCCTGACCGTGAACCTGGACACCCGCACGGTGGAGGTGGACAATCAGCCGCTCCACCTGACCGGCAAGGAATACGGCATCCTGGAACTGCTGTCGCTGCGCAAGGGCACGACCCTGACCAAGGAGATGTTCCTGAACCATCTTTACGGCGGCATGGACGAGCCGGAGCTGAAGATCATCGACGTCTTCGTCTGCAAGCTGCGCAAGAAGTTGGCCGCGGCGACCCAGGGCGACAACTACATCGAGACGGTGTGGGGCCGCGGCTACGTGCTGCGCGACCCGCACGAGGACGCGTCGCCGGTCCCGCGCGTCCCGCACCAGCAGGCCCAGGCGGCCGGCTGACCGCCGACCGCCCATCGAACCCATTTTTCACATCGGCAAGCGGCGGGCTCAGGCCCGCCGTCATCGACGATCATTCCTGCCAGAACGCCTTGTCGGCTTCGCGGCGGGCGTCCGTGCGGCTCAGCCCGACGTCGCGCAGCAGATGGTCGTCCAGCGCCGCCAGGGAGCGGCGCTGCCGGTGGCGCTCGATCATTCCCAGCACCTCCCCGAGCGCCCGCTTGGCAAACCGCCGCGCGCCGACGAGAGACATGCCGCCAAGAGACACCATGCCCCGGTCTGTGGAAACGGCGCCCAGCGCTCTCCTGCTCATGATCCGACACTCCGCTTGATGAATTCCGTTCCCTAGGAATGCACCCGGAAGCGGCTTGTCCGCAAAGGATGGTTTCTCTAACCTGCATGAGAGAATTTCATGTGGCCGGGCAACAATCCGGCGGATGCGGACCCATGCAGATCCCTCCCCTCAACGGCCTGCGCGCCTTCGAAGCGGCAGCGCGCCATCTCAGCTTCACACGGGCGGCGGAAGAGTTGAACGTCACCCAGAGCGCGATCAGCCACCAGATCCGCACGCTGGAGGATCGGCTGGGCATCCGGCTGTTCCGCCGGCTGAATCAGGCGCTGGTTCTGACCGACGCCGGCCAGCTCCTGCTGCCCAGCGTGCGTGACGCTTTTGCGCGGCTGGCCACCGGTCTGGAGCGGGTGATGGAACACGAGCGATCCGGCGTGCTGACGATGAGCGTTTCGCCCTCTTTCGCCAGCCGCTGGCTGATGAGCCGCATCGGCCGTTTCCGCGCCCGCCATCCGGAAATCCATCTGCGCATCAGCGTCAGCCAGCACGAGATCGATTTTGAACGCGAAGCCGACATCGACATCGGGCTTCGCCATGGCCTCGGGGTGTGGGAGGGCTTGCGGGCCGACCGCTTCCTCGACGACGCGGTGTTCCCGGTGTGCAGCCCGGCCCTGCTGCAGGGACCGACGCCGCTGCGGCAGCCGGCCGACCTGCGCCATCATGTTCTGGTCGAGGAGACGGGCCACAGCTATTGGGCGACGTGGCTGGCCATGGCCGGGCTCGGCGACCTGAAGCCAAGCTCCGAAATGGTCTTCGACGAGATCGGCATCGCCATCGAAGCGGCGGAGAACGGCCAGGGCATCGCGATGGCGCGCGGCACCCTGGTGCTGGAAGAGCTGGCGAGCGGGCGGCTGACCCGTCTGTTCGACCTCGCCCTGCCGGGTGACTTCGGTTACTACCTCGTCTGCCCGGAAGTGACCGCCGACCGGCCCAAGATCGCCGCCTTCCGCCGTTGGATCATGGAGGAAGGCGCCGCCGACCGCCTCACCGTTGCACCACCTTAAATCACACCGTCTTCCGTCATACGGCCGCCTTGAGCCCGCTCGGCACCTGGAAACCACCCAGGCTGTAGAGGCCGCGCTGGCCATCCACCGGCTTGAAGCGGTCGGTGATGCCCAGCACGGTTTCCGCGCCGCCGAGATAGAGCACGCCGTCCTGCGGCATCTGGCGGGCAATCGCCTCCAGCACCTTGGTCTTGGTCGGCTGGTCGAAATAGATCAGCACGTTGCGGCAGAACACGATGTCGAACTGCCCCAGTCCGGACAGGTCGCCCAGCAGGTTGAACTCGCGGAACGAGACCATCTGGCGAAGCTGCTGGCTGATCTGCCACTTGTCGCCCTGCTGCTTGAAATGCTTCACAAGCATCTGAATCGGCAGACCACGCTGCACCTCGAACTGGGTGTAGATGCCCGACTTGGAGCGCTCCACCATCTCCGCCGAGATATCGGTGCCGACGATCTCGATCCGCCAGCCGGCCAGCTTCGCCGCATCCTCGTTCAGCAGCATGGCCAGCGAGTAGGCCTCCTGCCCGGACGAGCAGGCCGCCGACCAGATGCGGATCGACCGCTTCGCCGACCGCGCTTCCAGCAGCTTCGGCAGGACGATCTGCTTGAACTGGTCGAAGGGCTTCTGATCGCGGAAGAAGGACGATTCGTTGGTCGTCATCGCCTCCGTGATGTCGCGCAGCAGCGCTTCGTCCTTGCGCGTCCGCACGGTGGAGGCCAGCTCCTCCAGCCCCTTCATGTTCCACTTGCGCGCCACCGGCATCAGCCGGGATTCGAGCAGGTAGGCCTTGTCCCGGGTCAGGACCAGACCGGAACGCTGCTTGAGCAGCGTGGAGAACATGTCGAAATCTTCGACTCTCATGCTGCCCTCGATGCGAACTTGCGGATGTAGGGACCGATTTCCTTGAGCGGCAGCACCGCCGAGCAGATGCCCGCCTGGGCGACGGCGCCCGGCATGCCCCACACCACGCTGGACGCCTCGTCCTGCGCGATCAGGGTGCCGCCGGCGTTCACCACCTCGGTGCAGCCCTTCAGCCCGTCCTGCCCCATGCCGGTCAGGATGCAGGCCAGCACCTTCCGTCCGCCGAAGGCGCGGAGGATGGACCGCATCATCGGGTCCACCGCCGGGCGGCAGAAATTCTCCGGCGGGTCCTTGGTCAGCGAAATCACGTTGGCGCCCGCGCGCTGGGTCACCAGCATGTGGAAGTCGCCCGGCGCGATGTAGCAGCGCCCCGGCACGACCGGCTCGCCGTCCTTCGCCTCCTGGGCGTTCAGCCCGCACTGGCGGGTGATGTGCTCGGCCAGGATGGTGGTGAAGGTCGCCGGCATGTGCTGGGTGATCAGGATCGGCTGGGTGATGCCGGTCTTCAGATGGGCCAGCACCTCGAACAGCGCCTGCGGGCCGCCCGTGGAACTGCCGATGGCGATCACGTCCGGCTTGACCTGGCCGACGGAGCCGACGGCGGGGGCCGGACGCAGCGTGACGGGCGGCGGCTCGCGCTTCAGGAAGGCGGCGGGCACCGGGGTCAGCGGGCGCAGCTCGCCGCGGGTGCGGGAGCCGGCGCGGCGCGCGGCGGCGCCCAGCGCCTTGACCTTCGACACCAGCTCGCGCTTGAAGGCGTCCGCCCCGCCGATCTCGCGGGTGGAGGTCGGCTTGGGGATGTAGTCGGCGGCCCCCGCGGACAGGCAGCGCATGGAGATGTCGGCCCCGCGCAAAGTCAGCGTGGAGGCCATGATGATCTTCACCTGCGGCGCCACCGCCAGCAGCTTCGGGATGGCGGTCAGCCCGTCCATCACCGGCATCTCGATGTCGAGGACGATGACGTCGAGCGAGTTGCGCTGCAGGGCGTTGACCGCCATCTGGCCGTCGCCGACCGACGCGACCACGCGGATTTCGGTATCGCCTTCCAACGCACGGGTCAGAAGGCCGCGGATCACGGCGGAATCATCGACCACCATCACCCGGACGGGATCGCCGCCGGCCGCGCCGGTCGGATGCCCCGCCGGCGCGGGGGGAGGAGGTCTGCCGAAACGATCGGACATAACGCAATCAGCCTTTCAGGGTCGGAGCGGTGCGCGGTGCGGTGGTCCCGCCCGTCACAGCAGCCCGACCTGCTGGAACTTGGTCTGGATGATGTCGCTGTCGAACGGCTTCATGATGTACTCGTTCGCCCCGGCGGACAGCGCCTCCTGGATGTGGGCGAGGTCGTTCTCCGTGGTGCAGAACACGACCTTGGGAAAGTCCCCGCCGCTCATCTTGCGCAGTCGGCGCAGGAACTCGATGCCGGTCATCACCGGCATGTTCCAGTCCAGCAGGATCGCGTCCGGCATCTTCTGCGCGCAGGCCTCCATGGCCTGCTTGCCGTCCTCCGCCTCGGTGCAGGCGAAGTGCAGCTCTTCCAGGATCTTCCGCGCGACCTTGCGGACCACGCGGCTGTCATCGACGACCAGACAAACTTTCATGGGGAACGGGCCTCAGGCTTCGCTTTGCACACCGACCGGGGGTTCGCCTCAGGCCGCTTCCATCGTGGTGAAGTTCAGCAGACGCGGCACGTCCAGGACCACCATGAGCTGGCCGTTCAGGCGATAGATGCCCGTGGACACTTCGCGCCAGCGCGGGTCGAGGGTGGCCGGGTTGCGCTCGAAGTCGTCGTTGGAGAGGCTCAGCACCTCCCCCACCGAATCGACCATCAGGCTGTAGAGTTCGCCGCGCAGGTCCACCACGATGGACATGCCCGGCTTGTCCTTCGGGCGCGACGTCAGGCCGAGCCGCAGGCGCACGTCGATGGCGGTGACGATGCGCCCGCGCAGGTTCAGCGAACCGGCGACCTCCGGCGGGGCCAGCGGGATGCGGGTGATCCGCTGGTGCCCCAGCACGTCCTGGACCTGCAGGACCGGGATGCCGAACAGCTGGTCGGCGATCGTCATGGTCACATAGTCCTGGCTGCCACCGGAGGTGATCTCGTCACCCTTGGACTTCTTGGTGGTGGCGGGCAGCTTGGCGTTGCTCATGCGGCACCTTTCTGCTCGGACAGGGTCTGCTGCAGCGCGTACAGCAGAGCGTCACGGTCGAACTTGGCGACATAGTCGGTGAACCCGGCCTGACGGCCGCGGTCGAGGTCGCGCGGGGAGGCGTGGCTGGACAGGGCGACCATCGGCGTGCCGCTCCAGCGGGTGCCGCCCTGGCGGACCGCCTCGGCGAAGTCGAAGCCGCTCATCCCCGGCATCTCGATGTCGGAGACGATGACGTCGAAGTCCTCGCCCGCCTCGCACAGCGCCAGCGCTTCGTTGGCGTTCTCCACGGCGGTGACGTCGTAGCCGGCGACCGACAGCAGCGGGGTCAGCAGGTTGCGGAAGAAGGGGCTGTCGTCGACCAGCAGCACGCGCTGGAGCGCCCTCTCCTCCTCGTACGCGTCGGTCGAAGACGAGCCGAACCAATCCTTGTAGGCCTGGGTCAGGAAGAAGCCCGCGTCGAGCACGTCCGTCGCCTTGCCGGCGATGATCGCCGAGCCCATCAGGCCCGGACGGTCGGCGGTGAGCTGCACCACCAGACGCTCCTCCACGATGTCGACGATCTCGTCGACGATCAGGCCCATCGACCGGTCGCCGTCGGCGAAGACCAGAACCGGCTGGCGGCCTTCCTGGCCGATCATGAAGCCCGGATCGATCGGCACCAGCGGCATCAGCTTGCCGCGGTACTGGACCACCGGCATGCCGTTGGACGATTCGACGCTGGCGAGGTCCACATCCTCCAGACGGGCGACCAGCGACAGCGGCACCGCCTTCGGCGCGCCGGCCCCGGCACGGAACAGCAGGAGGGCCATCTTGTCCTCCTGGCGGGTCGCCTGGACGGAGGTCGCCTCCTTCGACGCGGTCTCACCCATGGCCATCTCGCCGGTCGCCGACGCGATGCCGTTGGGATCGAGGATCATGATGACCGACCCGTCGCCGAGGATGGTGTTGCCCGAGAACATCTCGATGTGGCGCAGGATCGGCGCCACCGGCTTCACCACGATTTCCTCGGTGTCGAACACGCGGTCGACCATGATGCCGAAGGTGTAGGTGCCGACCTGCGTGACCACGATGAAGGTCTCGTCGGTCTTCTTCTCGCCACCCTCCTGGTCGTCCAGCCGCAGCAGCTCCTGCAGCGAGACCAGCGGCAGCAGGCGGTTGCGCAGGCGCAGGACCGGCGTGCCCTTCAGCCGCTCGATCGTGTGCTCGCTGTCGGCGGCGGCGCGCACCAGCTCGACCACGCTGATCTGCGGGATGGCGAAGCGCTCGCCGGCGCATTCCACGATCAGGGCGGAGACGATGGCCAGCGTCAGCGGAATCTTGATGACGAAGGTCGAGCCCTTGCCCTGCTGGGACTTGATCTCGATCGTGCCGCCGATCTTCTCGATGTTGGTCTTGACCACGTCCATGCCGACGCCGCGGCCCGACACGTTGGTGACCTTCGCCGCGGTCGAGAAGCCGGGCTTCATGATGAACTGGATGATCTGCTGGTCGGACATCGCCGCCAGCTCGCCTTCCGAGGCCATCCCGTTCTGGATCGCCTTCTGCTTGATCCGGTCGATCGCCAGGCCCTTACCGTCGTCCTGGATCTCGATGATGATGTGGCCGCCCTCATGATAGGCGTTCAGCGTAATGCGGCCGGTCTCCGACTTGCCCGCGCGCACGCGGTCGGCGGGCACCTCCAGGCCGTGGTCGGCGGAGTTGCGCACCATGTGCGTCAGCGGGTCCTTGATCAGCTCCAGCACCTGGCGGTCCAGCTCGGTGTCGGCGCCGAGCATCTGGAGGTCGATCTTCTTGCCCAGTTCGTGCGACAGGTCGCGCACCAGACGCGGCAGCTTGGCCCAGGCGTTGCCAATGGGCTGCATGCGCGTCTTCATGACGCCTTCCTGCAGCTCCGACGTCACGTGGTTCAGGCGCTGCAGCGGGGCGGCGAACTCGCTCTCCTTCTGCGACCGCAGGATCTGGAGCAGCTGGTTGCGGGTCAGCACCAGCTCCGACACCATGGTCATCAGGTTTTCGAGCAGATCCACGTTGACGCGGATGGTCTGCGCGGCGACCGCCGATTCCTTGGTCGCGGCCTCGCCGCCCGCACCGGCGCCCGACGCGGCCTCCGCGGCGGGAGCGGGCATCTTGGCGGCGGCGGGGACCGGATCGGGGTCCGGCACCACCAGATCGTGCGAGGGGGCGGGCTCTTCCGCCGGCTCCGCGGCGACCGGGGCCAGCGCGGTGCTGGTCGGGCCGGGGGTGGCGTTCCAGATCGCCTCAAGCTCGTCGAGCGTGAGGTTCCCCGAGGAGGAGACCGGGACCTCCTCCGCTGCCGCGACCGCGGGGGCCGGCGGCACCGGGGCCGCGGCGGGCTTGGCCGGAGCGGCGGCGGCACCCAGCTTGCCTTCGGCGCACAGGTTCAGCCGCTCGATCAGCGGCAGGTCGTCGCCCGGCGGCTCCGCCTCCGTCGCTTCCAGCACCGCCAGCAGGCTCTTGATGGTGTCCAGCGCCTGAAGGATCAGCGAGACCGCTTCGGGGTTGATGGTCAGTTCCCCGTCGCGGAACTTGCCCAGAACGTTTTCCGAGGCGTGCGCGACCTTTTCCAGGCGCGGCAGGCCGAGGAAGCCGCAGGTGCCCTTGATGGTGTGCACCAGACGGAAGATGTTCGACAGAAGTTCCGGATTGTTGGGATTCTGCTCCAGACGGACCAGTTCCACGTCGAGAACCGACAGGTTCTCGTTGGTTTCCGTCAGGAATTCGGAGAGCAGATCATCCATGTCGCGATCCCCACGCCCGCAATTGTATCCGTTTCCGGCCGGCCGTCCGGAGGGCGGCGTGCGCGACGCCGCCGGTACGGGCCTTTCCAGCTACGGTGGGAGCCTGTCAAACACTGATTAAGAGAACCTTACCTCCTTCGATACCACTCTCGGGCTCCGCCGTCATGCCGAGCCACCCGGCCCAAGGTCACAGCCGGCAAGGCCGGTGCCGGCGCGGCGACCTATGACCGCCGAGCGCGCTCCACGCAGCCATGACGAAGCGCCGCGCGCCGGACCGGCGGCGGTTTGAAACACGTCGATGCGCGGGTCACGCCCCCGGCGGGGGCCGCGTCACCACTCGACGGTGAAGACCAGCCGGTCCGGCCCGGCCGGGGTGGCGGCGACGCGGTAGCCGTCGTCCTCCGCGAAACGCCCGGTCATGTAGGCGTGGATGCTGCGCGGGGTCAGGTCGGCGGCGGCCACCGTGCCGGCCAGCGCCGCCGCGGACTCGTCCTTCAGTGCGCCCGGACGCCCGGCGGCGGTGATGGTGAAACGGCCCGCCTGCTCGTCCCCCTCCGCCGCGACGGTGATGGTGCCGCCGTGGGTCAGCGCCTCGTCGGCCAGGATGATGACGTTGAGCAGCACCTTCGATGCCCCGCGCTTGAAGGCGAGCTGGTCGTTCGGCACCCCCGTCGGCCAGTCCAGCGTGGTGCGCCCGCCCTCCAGCAACCCCTGCGCGGAGGAGCGGGTGTCGCCGAAGCCCTTCTGCTCCCGCCCGGCGAGGCCGTAGGCCAGCCGGAAGACGCGCAGCCGCCGGTCGGCCTGCCCGGAGGAATGCTCGATCAGCTTCACCGCCTCGCCCAGGAAGCCGCCGGCGGGCTCGTCCTCCATCTCCTCGATCAGCTCCAACCCGTTGCGGATCGCTCCCACCGGGCTCACGAGGTCGTGGCAGATGCGGGAAGCGACAAGCTCGATCACGCGGATGTCCAGCGGCACGGGGGGTCTCCAGATCGTTGATGGCCGACCGTCGGCGAACCGGTTGGCGACCATGGCCGCAGCCCAGGGAACGTCGTCCAGGAACTTCCCCCGGCCGGGCGGCATTCTGTTGCATGCCGGCGCCCCATGGGGATGGCCGGCGGCGACGTTCGTTTGTATCATTCCAGAAGCGCGGATGCCGCCGCTTTTCAACGGTCATCCCGCGAAAGCGATAACCAATTCCAGCGGATGCAGGAGGCGCGGCATGGACGATTCATTGGTTCCCGGCGCCTGGGTGCGCCACCCCGCCCGTCCCGACTGGGGGTTGGGCCAGGTGCAGTCGGCCATCGGCGACCGCGTCACCGTGAATTTCGAGAATGCCGGGAAGCTGCTCATCAACACGTCCGTGGTCGCGCTGACCGTCACCGATCCAGACGACGCGCCATGAGCGGGAAACTGCCGCTGGCCGCCCTCCTCCTGCTGGCCGCCGGCACCCCCGCGCTGGGCGACGACGCGCCCGATCCGGAGCGCGGCAAGGCGCTGTTCCGCGCCTGCGCCTTCTGCCACACGCTGACTCCGGACGGCGGCAACCGCGCGGGGCCGACGCTGTGGGGCTTGTTCGGGCGGCCCGCCGGGGCGGTGGCGGGCTATCACTACTCCCCGGCGCTGAAGGGCAGCGGCATCGTCTGGGACGAGGCGGCGGTGGCCCGCCTGTTCGAGATCGGCCCCGACGTGATGACCCCCGGCAGCAGGATGCCGATGCAAACCATCACCAGCGCGTCCGACCGCCGGGATCTGGTCGAGTATCTGAAGGGCGCCACAGCGCCGTAAACGCGGGATCACGGGTGGCCGCGAACAAATTCGGCGGGCATGGCCGCGGGCCGCCCCCGTCCCCATCTCTGTCTGTCGAGCCCCCTCTCCGAGTTTTGGTCACCCGATGATCCCCCACGCCGTCCGCAAGCCCCTGGCCATCCTGGTCGCCGTTCTCGCCCTGGTGATCGTGGTGCCGGTGCTGGGGGCGGGCGGGTTCCTGCTGTGGCTTCGCCAGCAGACGCCGGCCTATGAGGGCGCGGCCACCGTCCCGGGGATCGAAGGCCCGGTGGAGATCCTGCGCGACCGCAACGCCATCCCGCACATCTTTGCCGCCACCGAGCGGGACGCCTATTTCGCGCTCGGCTACGTCCACGCGCAGGACCGGCTGTGGCAGATGGAGACGATGCGGCGCGGCGCCGCCGGGCGGCTGGCCGAGCTGGTCGGCACGCGCTTCGGCGACTGGGCGCTGCGGCTCGACCGCTCCATGCGCACGCTGGGCGTCTACCGCCGGGCCGAGGAGGCCTATGAGGAGTTGTCGCCGGAGGCCCGCACGGCCTTCGACGCCTACGCCGCCGGGGTCAACGCCTGGATGGAGACGCGCCGCGAGGCGCTGCCCATCGAGTTCCAACTCCTGCGCCACACGCCGGAGCCCTGGCGGCCCGCCGACAGCCTCGTCTGGGGCAAGCTGATGGCGCTCCAACTCTCCGGCGATTCGCGGGACGAGCTGTTCCGCGCCAGCGCCCTGAAAAGCCTGACGCCGGAGCAGATGCGCGACCTGTTCCCGGACTCGGACCCCACCGCCCCGGTGACCCTGGCGGCGGCGCTCGACGGCATGGACCTGCAAGGCGCGCTGGCCGCCCTGCCCGACCTCGGCTTCGACACCGCGTCCAACGAATGGGCGCTGACCGGGGCGCGCAGCGCGACCGGCAAGCCGATCATCGCCAACGACCCCCATCTCGGACTGGAGGCGCCGGTCCTGTGGTATCTGGCGCGCATCGTGACTCCGGGACACCGCATCGCCGGGGCGACCATCCCCGGCGTGCCGCTTCACATCCTGGGGCACAACGGGCGCGTCGCCTGGGGCTTCACCACCACCCACAGCGACACCCAGGATCTTTTCATCGAGAAGCTCGACCCGCAGGATCCCGACCGCTACCTGACGCCGGACGGCAGCATGGCCTTCGAGGCGCGACGGGAGACGATCCGCGTCGCCGGCCAGCCGGACGAGACGCTGACGGTGCGCGAGACGCGGCACGGTCCGGTGCTGACCACGCCGGAGGCCGCCGACGCGGCGCCGGAGGGCCATGTGCTGGCGCTGGCCTTCCCCGGCCTGTCCGCCGCCGACACCACGGGGGAGGCCCTGTACCGCCTCAACCACGCCGCCGACGCCGCCGCGGTGCGCGAAGCGCTGTTCCTCCACGTGGCGCCGCAGCAGAACGTCGTCTACGCCGACACGGAGGGAACGTTGGGCTTCCTGTCGCCGGCGCTGGTCCCGGTGCGGCGCGGCGGCGACGGGCGCGTTCCGGTGCCGGGCTGGACCGGCGAGTACGACTGGATCGGCTACATCCCCTTCGACGCGCTGCCCCAGGCGGTCGATCCGCCGTCGGGCCAGTTCGTCAACGCCAACAACGCGGTGGTCGGCCCCGGCTACCCCTATGCCCTGGCGACCGAATGGCCGGACCCCGCCCGCGCGGAGCGGATCGTGCAAATGCTCGGCGACGGCCCGCACACGGTGGAGGAGGTCGCCGCCCAGCAGATGGACGAGCTGTCCCTGCCGGCGCGCGACTTGCTGCCGCTGATGCTGGAGCCGCTGCGCAGCGTGCCCGATCTCAATGGACAGGCCCGCGCCGCGCTGGACCGTCTGGCCGGCTGGGACGGGCGGATGGACCGCGACCGGGCCGAGCCGCTGATCTTCTCCTGGTGGGAGCGGGAGCTGGTGCGCAGCGTCTTCGCCGACGAGCTGGGGCCGCTGTTCCAGAGCTACTGGGACTTGCGCCCCCGCGCCCTGCACCGCGTGCTGACCCAGGCGCCGCACTGGTGCGACGACCGGACGACGCCGGCCCGCGAGGACTGCACCGTCATGCTGGCGGGGTCCCTGAAATCGGCGCTGGAGGAGATCGAGCGGCGCCACGGCGCGGACATGAGCGGCTGGCGCTGGGGGGCGGAGCACAAGGCCGCCTTGAATCACCGGCTGCTGGGCCAAGTGCCTCTGCTCGGTTCAATGTTCGACCTGTCGATCCCGACCGGCGGCGGCGCCTTCACCGTCAACCGCGGCACCACCCGCGTGCGCGACCCGCAGGCCCCCTTCTCCCACGTTCATGGTCCGGGGCTGCGCGCGGTCTATGATCTGGCGGATCTCGGCAACTCCCGCTTCTCCATCGCCACCGGCCAGTCGGGCAACCCGCTGTCGCCCCATTGGGGGGATCTGGTGCAGAGCTGGCGCGACGGGGTGGGGCTGGGGCTGGCCGGCGACCGCGGCACGCTGGCCCGCGACGGCGCCACGCTGCTGACGCTTTCCCCCACCCGTCCAGGGAGTTCGCCATGACCGAGGCTACACCGTCTCTGCCCCTGCCCCTGACCCTGGACGACGTCCGCGCCGCCGCCGCCCGGATCGGCAGCCACCTCCCCGTCACCCCCACCGAAGCCTCGCCCCGCCTGTCGGAGATTACCGGCTGCTCGGTGGTGCTGAAGCTGGAGAACCAGCATCTCACCGGCTCCTTCAAGGAGCGCGGGGCGCTCAACAAGCTGCTGTCGCTGGGCGAAGCGGAGCGGCGGGCCGGGGTGATCGCCATGTCGGCGGGCAACCACGCCCAGGCGGTGGCCTGCCACGCCACGCGGCTGGGCATCCGCTCGGTCATCGTGATGCCCTCCTTCACCCCCTTCACCAAGGTGGAGCGCACGGAAAGCCTCGGCGCACGGGTCGAACTGCACGGCGAGACGCTGAGCGACGCCGCGGCCCACGCGCAGGAGTTGGCGGCGCGCGAGGGGCTGACCTTCGTGCACCCCTACGACGACCCGCTGATCGCCGCCGGCCAGGGCACCGCCGCCCTGGAACTGCTCGACGCCGCGCCGGACCTGGAGATGCTGGTGGTGCCGGTGGGCGGCGGCGGGCTGATCGGCGGCATGGCGGTGGCGGCCAAAGCGTTGAAGCCGGACATCGCGGTGATCGGGGTGGAGTGCGCCATGTTCCCGTCGATGCGCCAGGCGCTGGCCGGGCAACCCATCACCTGCGGCGGCGCCACCATCGCCGACGGCATCGCCGTCAAGGCCCCCGGCGCCGTCACGCTGCCGCTGGTCCGCCGGCATGTGGACGCGGTGGTCGAGGTGGGCGAGCCGCGGCTGGAGGAGGCCGTCTACCGCCTCGCCACCGTGCAGAAGCTGGTCGCGGAAGGGGCCGGGGCGGCGGGTCTGGCCGCGGTGCTCGACGATCCGGAGCGGTTCCGCGGCAAGCGGGTGGGCATCGTGGTGTCCGGCGGCAACATCGACGCGCGCATCCTGGCGCAGGTGCTGACGCGCGGGCTGGTCTACGAGGGGCGCATGGTGCGGCTGCGCATCGGCATCACCGACGCCCCCGGCGCGCTCGCCCGCGTCGCCCGCCTGCTCGGCGAGGCCGGCGCGAACATTGTCGAGGTGCATCACCAGCGTCTGTTCCACGACGTGCCGGTGCGCATGGCCGAGATCGACGTGGTGCTCGAAACCCGCGGTCGCAGCCATGTCCAGCGCCTCGTCGCCCACATGGAGGACGCGGGCTTCCCGACGGAACTGATGACGGATATTTCCTGACCCGGCCCTGGCTCAGGAAAGCTGCGCATAAGCCCCGCGGAAGTAGAGCAGCGGCTTCCCGTCCTCGCTGCCCGACAGGCGGCGGACGCGGCCGACGATGATGACGTGGTCGCCGCCGTCATAGACATGCGCGCGGTCGCACTCCAGGCTGGCGAGGCAGCCGGTGAGGATCGGTACCCCGCTGTCCCAGCGCTCGACCCCCACCCCGTCCCAGCGCTCCTGGAGGTCGCGGCGGGAGAAGCGGTTGGACAGCTCCGCCTGCCCTTCGGCCAGGATGTTCACCGCGAAGGACGTCGCGGTGGTGAAGGCTTCGAAGGACATGGCCGCCCGGCCCAGGCAGAACTGCACCAGCGGCGGGTCGAGCGACACCGACGAGAAGGAGTTCACGGTCACGCCGATCGGCTCGCCGTCCGGTGCGATGGTGGTGACCACGGCGATGCCGGTGGCGAAGCATCCGAGGGCGTTGCGGAAGGCCCGAGAGTCGATGGTCATGGCGGCCTGTGTGGGCTCGTCGGTTATTGGGGCGAGGGTGCGGCGGCGAAACAGCGGGATTAACCCAGCCAGACCCTCGGTGCAAGCCGCATCTGTCCCAGACCGTCAGGAAGCGGGCGGAAGCCGCCCTCCGCCGCATTAAATGGATCTTAAGGATAACACCCCACCCTTCGGGTGTCCGCACGGACCGCGAATTCCCGACCACAGGGCCCCACTCAGCAAGGCTTCATGTCAGCGAACCCGTCCGGCGGCGAACAGCCGATCATCATCAAGAAGAAGAAGGGTGGCCATGGCGGTCACCATGGCGGCGCGTGGAAAGTCGCCTACGCCGACTTCGTGACGGCGATGATGGCCTTCTTCCTGCTGCTGTGGCTGCTCAACGTCACCACGTCGGATCAGCGAAAGGGCATCGCGGACTATTTCTCGCCCAGCTCTGTCAGCCGCGAAACCTCCGGGTCCGGCGGCATGCTGGGCGGGCGCACCATCACAGCACCCGGCGCCCAGATGTCCCCCTCCTCCCCGATGTCCGCCGACGTCCCGGTCTCCGGCCCGCCCGGCCACTCGGCCCAGGAGGACGACGAGGCGAACGACCCGACCGACGCCGCCCCGCCGCCGCCCGCCTCGACCGCCGAACAGAAGTCCAACGAGTCGCGGCTCGACTACCAGAAGCGGCTGGAGGAGCAGGCCAAGCAGCTCGGCATTCCCGGCCAGAAGCCGGGCGAGCGGCTGTCCGACTTCGCGGAGCGCGTGAAGGAGGGCGGCGAGAAGCTGCAGGACGCCCAGAAGGAGGCCCGCCAGTTCCAGCAGGCCGCCACCGAGATCCGCCAAGCCATCCAATCCGTGCCGGAGCTGGAGCCGCTGGCCCAGAACCTGATGATCGACCAGACGCCGGAAGGCCTGCGAATCCAGATCGTCGACCAGGACCGCGTCTCGATGTTCCCCGGCGGGTCGGGCCAGATGTACCCGCAGACCCGCCAGCTCGTCATGCAGGTGGCCAAGGCGCTCGCCAAGCTGCCCAACAAGCTGTCGATCAGCGGCCACACCGACGGCATCCCCTTCACCTCCGGGGCCGGGCGCGACAACTGGGACCTGTCCACCGAACGCGCCAACGCCACCCGCCGCGCCCTGATCGCCGGCGGCATCCCGGAGGAGCGCGTCCAGGACGTGATCGGCCGCGCCGACCGCGATCTGCTGGTGCCCGACCAGCCGGGCAGCCCGCGCAACCGCCGCATCAGCATGGTGCTGCTGCGCGAAAGCAAGACCGCCGCCGCACCCGCCGCCACGAATTGATACCAAAGCCGATGATGAGTTGGTACCAAGGCGTTAGTTCCTTGCCTTTGAACATACCCCTTCTTGTTTTGTCGATGCGCCGCACAACGCGGGGAATGTTTGCCCTGTTCAAAAGGCGAAGCGATGGTTCATACTTCGCGGCAGACACCATTGCCACACGGCATCGGTCAATCAAGGGCGTTAGCTGCGGGGGAGTCTGTGAGCGTACCCGAAGGCAAGGCGACTGACCTTTTGACGAACTATGATCCCGGCCTTTACTACGACGAATTGTTCGGAGGCCGTGATTATCCAGCCGAGCACTCGGCGCTGATCCGGCAGAGACTGGCCGGTCTGAACTTCGGGGATCTGTTGCGGCGGTCGCAGGACGCCGAACGTGAACTGTACAATCTGGGCATCACCTTCCTCGTTTACTCGAACAAGGACGCGGTGGACCGGATTCTTCCCTTCGACATCATTCCCCGGGTCATCTCGGCCAAGGAATGGGCGCATCTGGAGGCCGGAATCACCCAGCGCGTCACGGCGCTGAACCTGTTCCTCCACGACATCTACCACGACCAGAAGATCCTGAAGGACGGGGTGATCCCCGCCGACCTCGTGCTGGGCAACAGCTGCTTCCGGCCGCAGATGGTCGGGCTGGACGTGCCGTTCGACACCTACATCCACATCATGGGCACGGACCTCGTCCGCGACCGCGAGGGGACCTTCCGCGTGCTGGAGGACAACGGACGCGTGCCGTCCGGCGTGTCCTACGTGGTCGAGAACCGCCACATGATGCAGCGCGTGTTCCCCGACCTGATGCAGGACATCGGCATCCGCCCGGTGGACAATTACGGGCACAAGCTGCTCGACGCGATGATGGAGATCGCGCCGCAGGACGTGGCCGACCCGCAGGTCGTGCTGCTGTCGCCCGGCTCCTACAACTCCGCCTATTTCGAGCACATCTTCCTGGCGCGCGAGATGGGCGTGCCGCTGGTCGAGGGCCGCGATCTGGTGGTGGAGAACGACCGCGTCTACATGAAGACCACCAACGGTCTGGCGCGCGTCGACTCGATCTACCGCCGCATCGACGACGCCTTCCTCGACCCCAAGGCCTTCAACCCGGACAGCATGCTGGGCGTGCCGGGCCTTCTGGAGGCCTACCGCAAGGGCAATGTGGCGCTGGCCAACGCCATCGGCACCGGCGTGGCGGACGACAAGGCGATCTACTGCTACGTCCCGCGGATGATCAAATACTACCTGGACCAGGAGGCGATCATCCCCAACGTGGACACGCGCATCTGCCGCGAGGCCGACGCGCTGCGGTACACGCTGGACAACCTGGACAAGCTGGTGGTGAAGCCGGTCGGCGAGGCCGGCGGCTACGGCATCACCATCGGCCCGCGCGCCAGCAAGGAGGAGTTGGCGGATTGCCGGGCCAAGCTGCTGGCCGATCCGTCCAACTACATCAGCCAGCCGGTGGTCGACCTGTCGGTCTGCCCCACCGTGACCGACGACGGCATCGATCCCCGCCACGTCGATCTGCGGCCCTTCGCCATCACGGGCAAGAACACCTGGGTGCTGCCCGGCGGCCTGACCCGCGTGGCGCTGAAGAAGGGCACGCTGATCGTCAACTCGTCGCAGGGCGGCGGGTCCAAGGACACCTGGGTTCTTCAGGACGGGGTGCTCCAGGATGGGGCACAGGAAGGGAGCGCGTCGTGAATCTGCTGGCCCGTTACGCCGAATGCATTTTCTGGATGGCGCGCTACATGGAGCGCGCCGAGAACCTCGCCCGCATCCTGGACGTGCATGAAACCTTCGCGCGCGACACGCGGGGGATGACCAACTGGTTCTCCATCGTCCAGCTCAACGCCGACGAGAAGGACTTCTTCAGCCGCCACGACCGCCCCACGGCGGAGGCGGTGGTCCATTACTACATGTTCGACACCCAGCACACGAACTCGCTGGTCTCCATGCTGCGCATGGCGCGGGAGAACGCCCGCGTGCTGCGCCCCTGGATCTCCACCGAGATGTGGACGCAGATCAACGTGTTCCACAACAAGCTGGTGGAGATGAACGGCAAGGACGTGGCCCTGCCCAACCTGTCCAAGGTCTGCACCTGGATCAAGGAGGAGTGCCAGACCCACACCGGCATCACCGAGGGCACCTTCTACCGCGACCAGGGCTGGTATTTCTACCAGCTCGGCAAATACATCGAGCGGGCGGACCAGACCACCCGCCTGCTCGACATCAAGTACCACACGCTGCTGCCCTCCCCCGTCGCGGTCGGCTCCACGCTCGACATGAGCCAGTGGACGACGGTGCTGCGCTCCGCCGCCGGGTACCACGCCTTCCGGCGCGTCTACCCGCGCGGCATGTCGCCCACCACGGTCGCCGGCTTCATGATGTTCAACGAGGGATTCCCCCGGTCGGTTGTGATGTGTGTGCGACAGATCGACGGCCTCTTGACCCGCCTGAAGTCCCGTTACACCCTGCGCAACGGCAGTGACGCGATGGAGAAGGTGGACGAGCTGCTTGGCGCGCTTCTGGCCCGCCCGATCGAGGTTGTGATCCAGGAAGGTTTGCACGAGTATCTGGACGGCGTGCAGGCCCAGCTCTGCGGCATCACCAACGAGATCGGACGCGCCTTCTTCGGCCAGGACACCGTCACCGTGACCCAGAGCCAGTCCCAATAGCCCCAGTTGAAGTAAGCTCCGTTCAGCACACTCTCCAACCGTCGAACCCCAACAGCCGGCCCACGGGCCGGTGATCCAGAAGTCAGCCAGCCCGATGTCGGTCATCCAGCCGCAACTCCGTCCGCTCCAGCAGTTCTTCCGGTCCGGGCCGATGCCCTGCCCCTATCTGCCGGGGCGGGTGGAGCGCAAGCTGTTCACCCGGCTGTTGGGTCCCTATTCGGCGGAGGTCAATTCCACCCTGTCGCGCGCCGGCTTCCGACGCAGCCACGACATCGTCTACCGTCCCGTCTGCCCGAACTGCCAGGCCTGTGTCCCGGTCCGCATCCCGGTGGGCTCCTTCGTCCCCACCCGGTCGCAAAAGCGCGTCCGCCGGGCCAACGGCGACCTGACCCTGGCGGAGGCGCCGGCCGCCGCCACGACGGAGCAGTACCGGCTGTTCTCGCTCTACCAGAACTCCCGCCACGGCGAGTCCGACATGGCGCGCATGGCGATGGCCGATTTCGCCGCCATGATCGACGAGGGCCGGGCCGACACCAGCCTGTTCGAAGCCCGCGACGCGGACGGACGGCTGGTCGGCTGCATGCTGACCGACCGACTGACCGACGGCTATTCCGCGGTCTACAGCTTCTACGATCCCCGCCAGGACCGCCGCAGCCTGGGCAGCTTCATGATCCTCAGCCTGCTGGAGCGCGCCCAGGCGGACGGCCTGCCCTACGTCTATCTCGGCTATTGGATCGCCCAAAGCCGCAAGATGGCCTACAAGGCCAAGTTCCGCCCGCTGGAGGCGCTGGGCCGCGACGGCTGGTTCCGCCTGCCGAACGATCCGACCGACTGACCGACCGCTCGCCGGATTGCCTCTGATCAGTGACTATTGGGGCAATCACGTATAAAGGCTTTCAAGCTCTTGCGCTGCCGGGGCCTCCTGCGGAATATTGCCGCAGCAAACACCCCATGGTGTTACCATAAAAGATTGAACCGGCGCCCAGCGCCATCGTTCACAGGGCAACAAAAGGAACGGACGGGGATACACCCGTCCCAAACCAACAGGGAGGCTCTCCGTTGAGGTTCCTGCTCCGAATCAGCGGGCTGATCGATGCTGTCAACGACGGCATCGGCAAGCTCGTCTATTGGCTGGTGCTGGTCGCCGTGATCGTCAGTTCCGCCAACGCGGTCATCCGCTACAGCCTGCATTACAGCTCCAACGCCTGGCTTGAGCTGCAATGGTACCTGTTCTCCGCAGTGTTCCTGTTGTGCTCGGGCTACACGTTCCTGCGCAACGAACACATCCGCATCGACATCGTGCTGGGCCGTTTCTCCAGGCGCGTCCAGTGCATGGTGGACATCTTCGGGATCCTCTTCTTCCTGTTCCCGATGGCCATCCTGATCATGTGGCTCTCCTGGCCGATGTTCTGGGACAGCTTCATCACCAAGGAGATGTCGAGCGACGCCGGCGGCCTGATCCGCTGGCCGGCCAAGATCCTGGTTCCCGTCGGCTTCTTCCTGCTGACCCTGCAGGCGGTGTCCGAGCTGATCAAACGCATCGCCTTCCTGGCCGGTCTCATTGACCAGCCCGGCGAGAAGATGCACAGCCACTCCTAAGAGACCGGGAACCACACACGATGGCCGCCTTCCTCATTGAGAACATGGCGCCGCTGATGTTCGCGGCGCTTGTTCTTTTCCTTTTGATGGGTTTCCCGGTCGCCTTCGCGCTCGCCGCGAACGGCCTGCTCTTCGGTCTGATCGGCATCGAGCTGGGTCTGCTGACCCCGGCGCTGTTCCAGGCGCTGCCGGAGCGCGTCTTCGGCATCATGCGCAACGACACGCTGCTGGCCATTCCCTTCTTCACCTTCATGGGCCTGATCCTCGAACGATCCGGCATGGCCGAGGACTTGCTCGACACGGTCGGGCAGCTCTTCGGCCCGCTGCGCGGCGGTCTGGCCTACGCGGTGATTTTCGTCGGCGCGCTGCTCGCCGCGACGACCGGCGTGGTCGCCGCGTCGGTGATCTCGATGGGCCTGATCTCGCTGCCGATCATGATGCGCTACGGCTATGACCGGCGGCTGGCGTCGGGCGTCATCGCGGCGTCGGGCACGCTGGCCCAGATCATCCCGCCGTCGCTGGTGCTGATCATCCTGGCCGACCAGCTCGGCCGTTCGGTCGGCGACATGTACGCCGGCGCCCTGGTCCCCGGGCTGGTTCTGACTGGCCTCTACGCCGGCTACATCCTGGTCGTCAGCATCGTCCGCCCGGAGTTCGCTCCAGCCCTGCCGCCGGAAGCGCGCAGCCTGCGCGGTTTCCAGCTGCTGTTCCGGGTGCTGACCTCGCTGGTGCCGCCGTTGGTCCTGATTTTCCTGGTGCTGGGCACCATCTTCCTCGGCATCGCGACGCCGACGGAAGGCGGCGCCATGGGTGCCGCGGGCGCCATGATCCTGGCGCTCATGAAGCGGCAGCTGAGCTGGGCGCTGATGCGTCAGGCGATGGACACGACGGCCAAGCTGTCCTCCTTCGTCATCTTCATCCTGATCGGCTCGACGGTCTTCGGTCTGGTGTTCCGCGCCGTGAACGGCGACCTGTGGGTGGAGCATCTGCTGACCAGCCTGCCGGGCGGCGAACTGGGCTTCCTGATCGTCGTCAACATCATGGTGTTCCTGCTCGCCTTCTTCCTCGACTTCTTCGAGCTGGCCTTCATCATCGTGCCGCTGCTCGCCCCGGTCGCGGAAAAGCTGGGCATCGACCTGATCTGGTTCGGCGTCCTGCTCGGCGTCAACATGCAGACCTCCTTCATGCATCCGCCCTTCGGTTTCGCCCTGTTCTTCCTGCGAAGCGTCGCTCCACGGGAGGATTACAAGGACAAGATCACCGGAAAGATCATCAAGAAGATCACCACCGGCCAGATCTACTGGGGCGCCGTGCCGTTCGTCTGCATCCAGCTGATCATGGTGGCGCTGGTCATCATGTTCCCGGAGATGGTCTTCTCCGGCCTGGACCGCGGCGAGCCGATCAATCTGGACGACGTGAAGATCGAGATCCCGGCCTTCGATTCGGGCGAGCCGCCGCCGCCCTTCGGCGCGCCGGAACAGCCCACCGAAGACCCCAACGCCGACCTCATGCGGCAGTTGCAGGGCAAGTAGCCGGCGCGACCGCCTCCTCTCCCGCTCTGCGGGAGAGGACCGGGGAGCGGGATGTTCACCGGATCACCGGCAACAAAAAAGCCCCGCTTCCGCGGGGCTTTTCCGTGTCCGGCTTTGTCAGGACTTCTTCTTCGGCGTCGGGGCCGAGTACACGAAGTTATCGAAGGTGTTCTCGGCAACGCGGAACCACAGATACTCCTCGTCGCGAAACTTGCGCCACGGCTCGTAGACCTTGCGGAACTTCTCGTTCTTGGCGGCTTCCTCTTCATAGACGTCGAAGGTCGCCTGGTAGCAGGCCTGAAGGATGTCGCGCGGGTAGGGCTTCAGAATGGTCCCGGCGCCGACCAGACGCTTCAGCGCGTGCATGTTCACCACGTCGTACTTGCCGACCATGTCGGCGGTCGCGTCGGCGCAGGCCGCCTCCAGAACCGACTGGTAGTGCTTGGGAAGCTGCTCCCACTGCGGCAGGTTGACGAGGAAGGACACCTGCGGACCGCCTTCCCACCAGCCCGGGTAGTAGTAGTATTTGGCGACCTTGTTGAAGCCCAGCTTCTCGTCGTCGTAGGGGCCGACCCACTCCGCCGCGTCGATGGTGCCCTTTTCCAGCGCCGGGTAGATGTCACCGCCGGCGATCTGCTGCGGCACGACGCCCAGGCGCTGCAGGATGGTGCCGGCGTAGCCGCCGATGCGGAACTTCAGGCCCTTCAGGTCCTCGACGGACTTCAGCTCGTTGCGGAACCAGCCGCCCATCTGGGTCCCGGTGTTGCCCGCCGCGAACTGGATGATGTTGTAGCCCTTGAAGAACTCGCGCATCAGGTCCATGCCGCCGCCGTGGGTCATCCAGGCGTTCTGCTGGCGGGCGTTCAACCCGAAGGGCATCGCCGCGTCGAAGGCGAAGGTCGGGTCCTTGCCGACATAGTAGTAGGAGACGGTGTGGCCGCATTCCACGGTGCCGTCCTTCACGGCGTCCAGCACCTGCAGGCCGGGAACGATCTCACCACCGGCGAAGGTGCGGATCTGGAACTTGCCCTCGGTCATCTCGGCGACGCGCTTGGCCACCCGCTCGGCCCCGCCGTAGATGGTGTCCAGGCTCTTGGGAAAGCTCGACGCGCAACGCCACTTGATCTCGGGGTTGCTCTGCGCGATGGCGGGGGCGGCCAGCGTGCTGGCGGCGACACCGACACCGGCGCTGGTGATGAAGGTACGGCGTTTCATGGCGGTCTCCTTGGGTCCTCTCGTCCCGGCGTGGGCGCACACCGCCGTTCCCGCCCCCGCAAAGGGGGCGCGGCGTGCAAACCGAAAGGCTGTTGTTTGTTGGAAGTTGTCTGGCAACGCCGGATCGACGTCACCGTGCGGGTCACGGACCGGAACTGCCGGAGCCGATGAGCCCCCGTGCCGCCGCTGTGCCTTCACACGGATCTGTGGTGACCATGCGCGTGCCTCCCTTTCGCCCGGTGTTCCTCCGGCCCCTGGCGCCCCCTTCGGGGCACTCCTTCGGTCGGTGGTACCGAGTTCATTTTGATACGATCACTATGCCGGAATCGCGGGGCAGACTTCAAGCCCGAGCATGGCTCGACCCTACCAATTCGGGAATTTTCCGTCGGAAATTCCGCCAAAAGTGAAACGGGGGGCCAAAAGCCCCCCCGTTTGCGTGCAACGTTAGGTAATAGGGGTTCAGGTGAACCGCCGGATCACGTAAAGCGGTTGACCTTGGGGAAGCCGTTGGGCGGCATTTTGCCCACGCCGGCGCGGTTGCCCAGCCAGCCGGTCAGGTTGGTGACGTTGAACTGCCGCTCGCCGTGCTTCCAGCTCAGCCCCTCGGCGATGGTGAAGACCTTCAGGTCGGACAGGCTGCCGTCCTTGTACTTCTGAAGCTGCACACCCTTGCCGCGGGCCATCACCGGCACCTGCTCCAACGGGAAGACCAGAAGCAGGCGGTTGTTGCCGATAACGGCCACGTGGTCGCCTTCCGCCGGGATGCAGATCTTGGCGTCCTTGTTGTCGTCGGGGTTGAGAACCTGCTTGCCGGAGCGGGTGTGGGCGACGACCTCGTTCTCCTCCACCTGGAAACCGCGGCCATCCTCCGACGCGACCAGCAGGCGGCGGTCGGGCTGGTGCTTGAACAGGGTGATGATGTCCGCCTCGTTGCCAAGGTCGATCATCAGCCGCACCGGCTCGCCGAAGCCGCGCCCGCGCGGCAGCTTGTCGGCAGACAGCGTGTAGAATTTGCCGTTGGTGCCGAAGACGAGGAGCTTGTCGGTGGTCTCGCAATGGACCCAGAAGCCTTCCTTGTCGCCTTCCTTGTACTTCACGTCGAGGCGCTCGGCGTCGGTCAGATGACCGCGCACCGCGCGGATCCAACCCTTCTGCGAGCACAGCACGGTCAGCGGCTCGCGCTCCACCATGGCGTCGACAGGGATGTCGATGACGGCCGTGGCCTCGGCGACCTGCGTGCGGCGGTCCTCGCCGAAGCGCTTGCGCGTCTCCTCCGTCTCCTTGCCGATGGTCTTCCAGCGCAGGCTCTCGTCCGCCAGCAGCTCGCTCAGGCCGGCCCGCTCGGCGGTCAGCGCGTCGTTCTCGCGCTGGATCTCCATCTCCTCCAGCTTGCGCAGGTTGCGCAGCCGCATGTTGAGGATGGCCTCGGCCTGCACCTCGGTCAGGGAGAAGGCACGCATCAGTTCCTGCTTGGGCTCGTCCTCCTCGCGGATGATGCGGATCACCTCGTCCAGGTTCAGATAGGCGATCAGGTAGCCGCCCAGAACCTCCAGCCGGTGGTCGATCTTGGCCAGCCGGTGGCGGGACCGCCGCTCCAGCACCTCCATCCGGTGGTCGAGGAAGGCGTCCAGCACCTCGAACAGGTTCATGACGCGCGGGACGTTGTCCTTGTCCAGCACGTTCATGTTCATGGCGAAGCGGATTTCCAGATCGGTCGTCTGGAACAGCGAGGCCATCAGGACCTCGGGATCGACGTTGCGGCTCTTCGGCACCAGGACGAGGCGCACGTCCTCCGCCGACTCGTCGCGCACGTCCTCCAGAAGCAGCAGCTTGCGGTTGGTCAGAAGCTCGGCGATCTTCTCGACCAGCCGGGCCTTCTGCACCTGATAGGGCATCTCGGTGACGACGACCTGCCAAGTGCCCTGCCCCAGCTTTTCCACCTCCCACTTGGCGCGCAGGCGGAAGGAACCGCGGCCGGTGCGGTAGGCCTCGACCACGTTGGCCCGCGGCTCGACCAGCACGCCGCCGGTCGGGAAGTCGGGGCCGGAGATCAGGGTGACCAGATCCTCGATCTTCGTCGGGGCCGGCTTCTCCTTGCCGGCCAGCAGGGCCTTCACGCAGTCCTGCTTGTGCTTCAGCACCAGCCTCAGGGCGGAGCAGAGCTGGGCGGCGTTGTGCGGCGGGATGTTGGTCGCCATGCCGACGGCGATGCCGCTGGAGCCGTTGGCCAGCAGGTTGGGGAAGTTGGCCGGCAGGACCGCCGGCTCGTCCCCGTCGCCGTCGTAGGTCGGGCGGAAATCGACCGCGTCCTCGTCGATGCCTTCCAGCAGGGCCTTGGCAACGTCGGTCAGGCGCGCCTCGGTGTATCGCATGGCCGCGGCGTTGTCGCCGTCGATGTTGCCGAAGTTCCCCTGCCCGTCCACCAGCGGGTAGCGCACCGCGAAGTCCTGCGCCAGACGGACCAGCGCGTCGTAGACGGAGGTGTCGCCGTGCGGGTGGAACTTGCCGATCACGTCACCGACCACGCGGGCCGACTTCTTCGGCGGAGTCGAGGGGTCGAGCCGCAGTTGGCTCATGGCGTAGAGCAGACGCCGGTGCACCGGCTTCAGCCCATCGCGCACGTCGGGCAGCGACCGCGCCATGATGGTGGACAGCGCGTAGCTCAGATACCGCTCGCTCAGCGCGTCGCGGAGCGGCTTCTCCTGGATGTCGAGGACGGGGTCTTGGGCAGGGTCTCGGGGCGTCATGGCGTGTGGATACCAAATCTAGCGGCGGCGCGCTACCGCGTTCTCGTAACGTTCTCTTAATCGCAGCCTTGCGGGCGGCAACGGGCCGTTGAGCAGATGGCGCTCCAGGAAATGGCCGGTCAGGCGCAGCCCCTCCTCCACCGCCTGCGGCCCGCCGCCGCCCAGCCCGATCAGGAATCCGGGCAGCGGCAGCAGCCGGTCGCGGTAGGGTTCGCCGGCCGACGCCGACACCGCGCGTCCGGTGCGCGGACTGACATAGGCGAGGTAGTCGTTGGCCCCGGTGACCGCACAACGGTCGAGATCCAGCCCGAAGCCGAGTTCGGCGAGCAGCCCGACCTCCCACCGCACGTAGGACTCGGCCCAGGCGTCGCCGCTCAGCAGGCCGAACAGCGCCAACAGCCCGTCGAACAGGGCCGGGTGCGGCTGATGCTCCGGCAAAGCGGCCTCGGCCAGCGCGCAGGCCGCGGTCAGGGTCGCGAGTCGCAACGGATCATCGAGAAAGGCGGCGGAATAGCCCTGCACCGCCTCCAGCGCCAGGGTGCCGAGATGCTCCGGCAAGCGCCCGCGCCAGCGCGCCGACACCAGCGTGCCGGGCTCCAGCGCCGCCCGCATGCGGCTGGACCGCCCGCCCATCACCATGCCGGCGTGCCGCCCGTGGTCCCGCGTCAGCAGGGTGACGACCGCCGAGGTCTCGCCATGCGGCCGGGCCGACAGCACGATGCCCTGATCGGACCATTCCATGCTTCTGCTTCCTCACAGTGACGGCCTGCGTTCGACTCGCCGATAACGTCCCGGGACGCCTCCGGGCGCCCGCAAAGCGGGTTTGGTCGTCCTTACCACCAGCATGGCGCAAATCCTTCGCAACGGGGCTTCATTTCTCATTCACCATTCGGGCACTATGTTGCGAGTTACGAGATGCGGGCGCACCGCGGCGGTGAGGGGGCTTTGAGCAGCACGATCGAGCGATATCTGCTGGCCGAGAAAGCCGGCTCCGAAGGCGTCTGGGACTGGGACCTTCGCAACGATACGATGTTCCTGTCTCCCCGCTTCAAGGAGTTTCTCGACCTGCCGCCGGGCGACGTCAATCGCCCGGAAGATTGGCTCGACCGCGTTCACCCCGACGACATCGACTGGCTCTACGCCTCCTTCGAAGGCCAGATGGTCGGCGTTTCGCTGCCTTTCCAGATCGAACACCGCGTCCGTCGTGCCGGAGCCGGCTTATCGCCGGACGATGGCGACTCCAACTGGCGCTGGCTGGTCTGCCGCGGCATGGCGGTCCCCGACGAATCGGGCGATCCGGTCCGCCTCGTCGGGTCGGTCGCCGACATCACCGACCGCAAGCACGCCGAACGCCAACTGCGCAAAAGCGAAGAGCGCTACGCGCTCGCCGCCGCGGCCAGCAACGACGGTCTGTGGGACTGGGACCTCGACGCCGGAACCGTCTACTACTCGCCGCGCTGGCTGTCGCTCCTCGGGCTGGAGGAAGGCAGCGTCGGCAGCAGCCCGGACGAATGGATGGACCGCGTCCATCCCGACGACCGACAGTCGTTGCGCGAAACGCTCGGCGCGTTGGGCGGCGACGATACCGTTTTCCAGATCGAGTACCGCGTGCGTCACGCCGATGGCGGCACCCGCTGGATGGCCTGCCGCGGCATCGCGGTGCCGGACGCGCAGGGCCGCCCGGTGCGGCTGGTCGGCAGCCAGGCCGACGTCACCGACCGCAAGTCCGCCGAACAACGCCTGCTGCAGAGCGAGGAGCGCTACGCGCTGGCCGCCGCCGGGGCCAACGACGGGCTGTGGGATTGGCGGCTGGACACGGACGAGGTCTACTATTCCCCCCGCTGGGCGGCCATGCTCGGCTTCGTCGTGGACAGCCTGTCCAACCGCATCGGCGAATGGTTCGACCGCGTGCATCCCGACGATCTGGCCGGGCTGCGCACCGCCTTCGACCTGCATCTGACGGGCGAGCGCGAACATCTCCAGCACGTCTTCCGCATCCAGGCCGCCGACGGGGACGAGCTGTGGATGCTGGTCCGCGGGCTCGCCGTGCGGGACGGGTCGGGCCGGGCGGTGCGAATCGCCGGCTCGATGACCGACATCACCGCCCAGAAGCGCGCCGAGCAGCAGCTCCTGTTCGACGCCTTCCACGACGGCATGACCGGGTTGCCCAACCGCACCCTGCTGCTGGACCGCATCGGGCAGGCGCTCGACCGCAACCGGCGGGCCGGCGGCAAGGCCTTCGCCGTCATCTTCGTCGATCTCGACCGCTTCAAGTCGATCAACGACGCGCTGGGGTCCAGCGTCGGCGACCGGCTGCTGAAGACCATCGCCGAGCGGCTGGACGAGACCCGCCGCATGGGCGACACGCTGGCCCGCCTGTCGGCGGACGAATTCGCCGTTCTGCTGGACGGCATCGACGACGTGGGCGACGCCCTGTCCGCGGCGGAGCGCATGGGCGAAGCCGTCGCACGGCCGCTGGCGCTGGACGGCCACGAGCTGGTGCTGTCCGCCTCCATCGGCATCGCCCTCAGCGTCTCCGGCTACGACCGGGCGGAGGAGATGCTGCGCGACGCCAGCCTCGCCATGTACCGCGCCAAGTCGGGCGGGCGGGCGCGCATCGACGTGTTCGACAGCAACCTGCGCCGTCAGGCGATGGCCCAGATGCGCACGGAAACCGACCTGCGCATGGCTCTGGAGCAGAACCAGCTCGTCCTCTACTACCAGCCGATCGTCGCCCTGTCCTCGGGACACATCGCCGGGTTCGAGGCGCTGATGCGCTGGAAGCATCCCGAGCGCGGGCTGGTCCCGCCGGGCGAGTTCATCCCGCTGGCCGAGGAATCGGGCCTGATCGTGCCGATGGGCCGCTGGGCGCTGCGCGAGGCGGCGCGCCAGCTCGGCCAATGGCAGGCCCGCTTCCCCCGCCCCACCCCGCTGTTCATGAGCGTGAACGTCTCCTCCCGCCAGTTCAGCGACGACGACCTGATCGGGCTGGTGAGCGAGGTGCTGCAGGAAAGCCGGGTTCCGCCATCGAGCCTGAAGCTGGAGATCACGGAAAGCCTGCTGATGAAGGACCCCGCCAAGTGCCGGGTGCTGATGCAGGGTATCCGCGACATGGACGTGCGCCTTTCGATCGACGATTTCGGCACCGGCTACTCGTCGCTATCCTATCTGCACAAGTTCCCGGCGGACACGCTGAAGATCGACCGCAGCTTCGTCCAGGCCATCTCGTCGGGCGAGGGCAACGCCGCCATCGTGCAGGTGATCGCCACGCTGGCCGCCATCCTGGGCATGGAGGCGGTGGCCGAAGGCGTGGAGACCGAGTTGGAATCTGAATTTCTGCGCGACATCCTGTGCAAGTACGCGCAGGGCTACCTCTACGCCCGCCCGGCCCCCGCCGACGCCATCGAGGCGTTGCTGGTCCGCGAGGCGGAGGAACCGCTGGTCGTGCCCAGCCTGGCGTAAGGCCTCTCCCCACCCATCCAACGGACACTTTCCCCGGCCCCGCCCTTTGTGCGAGTGTCCGCGCTCTTTCACCGGGACAGATCAGGATTCTGCGTTATGGCCGACCGCAACTGCGGAGAATGCACGCTGTGCTGCAAGCTGATGGGCGTGCCCGAGCTGAAGAAGCCTTCGGCCAAGTGGTGCGTGTCCTGCGACCAGGGGAAGGGCTGCACCGTCTATGAGGAGCGTCCGCAGTCCTGCCGGAACTTCCAATGCTTCTGGCTGATGGACGAGAATTTCCCCGACGAGTTCCGGCCCGACCGCATCCACGCCCTGGCCGCCTTCAACGACGTCAAGGACAGCTGCGTCCTCCACGTCGATCCGGCCAAGCCGCGCGCCATGTCCAGCCCGAAGGTCAACGCCCTGATCGACGCGCTTCTCAAGAGCTACGCCAAGGTGTTCGTGCTGTCCGGCAAGGAAAGCGCGCTGATCCAGCGCTGAGTCCGGTTACGCCGCGCCACCGCGGAAGTTGAGCAGGCTCGGCGCCTTGTCGATGATCTCCTCCAGGATCAGGGAGGCGGTCTCCAGATCGCGTTCCAGGTCCTGGCCCAGCTTGCCGGCGTAGTTGGGGCGCTTCAGCTTCTCGTGGGCGTCGTGCAGGCTGCGCAGCTCCGCCACGAAGATCTCGCGGGCGCCCATCGGCAGGATCGGGTTGGCCGACAGCACGAAGAAGAAGCGCATGCTGGCCCGCACCAGAAGGGCCAGCATCACCGTGTCCAGCCGCTCGAACTGGTCGCGCAGGTCGTCGGAGCGGGTGTCCACGAGGTTGCGCAGCCGCTGCTCGATCAGGATGACCAGCGCCTGGAACTCGCCCACCTTGTCGCGGAATTCGCGGTAGGCGCCGAAGCTGTGCTTGCTCGCCTCATGCTCGGCCAGCTGGGCGAGCTTCGACGCCTCCCGGCACTGGCGCTCCAGCGCGGACAGCAGTTCCTTGACCTCGGCGCGGGTGTATTGGCGCTTGCTCATGACGGCGGAAAGACCCTTCGACGCGACGGCCTGCCCTATAGCACGAAGACGGGCGCCGGTCACCGGGACGCTTCACCGGCGCGACGAGTGGGAGGCCGAAGGATCAGTGATCCGCCGCCGCCGGTTTGCCGCCCGGGCGCCGCACCAGCGGCATCAGCAGAAGCCCGCCGAAGAACACACCGGCCATCAGCAGCAGGCAGTCGTTGAAGGTCAGCACCATCGCCTCGCGCTCGACCATGCGGGCCAGCGTCTTCATGGCGGCGGCCTGCGGGTCGGCGACCAGCCCGTCGAACTTGGTCGCCAGCCCGTCCAGCGTCTCCTGCACCAGCGGGCGGGCGAGGTTCAGGTTGTCGCCCAGCCGGTTCATGTGCAGGGACGCCCGCTCCAGCAGCACGGTGTTGATCGCCGCCAGACCGATGGCGCCGCCCAGGTTGCGCATCAGGTTGTAGAGGCCCGACGCGTTCTTGAGCTGCTCCGGCGGCAGGGTGCCGAGCGCGATGGTGTTCACCGGGATGAAGCACAGCATCAGCGACAGGCCGCGCACCGCCTGCGGCAGGAACAGCTCCCAGAAGCCGGACTGATTGGTCAGGTGGGCGTTCAGCCAGACGCCGGTCCCGAACAGGCACAGCCCCATCGCCAGCATCACCCGCAGGTCGAGCTTCTTCGACAGCACGCCGGCAATCGGCGCGGACAGGAACTGGAAGGCGCCGGTCACGAACATGATCGTGCCGATCTGCAAACTGTTCAGCCCGCGCACGCGCGCCAGGAACAGCGGCTGCAGATAGACCGCCCCGTAAAGCCCGATGCCGATGATGAAGCTGTAGAGCGAGCCGATGGCGAAGTTGCGGTCCAGGAAGGCGCGCAGCTCGACGATCGGGTTGCGGTAGGTCAGGACCCGCCAGAAGAAGCCGATGGCGGACACCGCGGCGACCACGGCGAAGACCGCCACATACTCGTCCTCGAACCAGTCCTGCCGCGGGCCTTCCTCGACCACGAACTCCAGGCTGCCGAGGAAGGCGGCCATCAGCCCCAGACCGATGAAGTCGAAGCCCTTGCGCAGCGCCGGGTTGGGCTTGTCCACGTCGACCAGCGTCCAGACCAGCGAGGTCACGGCGATGCCCGGCAGCACGTTGGCCAGGAACAGCCAGTGCCAGGAGAAGCTCTGGGTCAGCCAGCCGCCCAGCGTGGGTCCGAGGGTCGGCGCCATGGTGGCGACCAGACCGATCATCACCGACACGCCGGCCCGCTTTTCCGGCGGGAACAGGGAGAAGCTGGTGGCGAAGACGGTCGGGATCATCGCGCCGCCGATGAAGCCCTGGAGCGCCCGCCACACGATCATCGATTCGATGCTGGAGGTGAAGGCGCAGGCGACGCTGGTCAAGGTGAAGCCGGCGGCGGCGATGGTGAACAGCACGCGGGTGGAGAGAATCCGCGCCAGCATGCCGGACAGCGGGATCATCACCACCTCGGCAATGAGGTAGGAGGTCTGCACCCACGAGATCTCGTCGGCGCTGGCCGCGAGGCCCGCCTGGATCTCTGACAGGGAGCTGGAGACGATCTGGATGTCCAGGATCGCCATGAACATGCCGACGACCATGGACAGGAAGCCCAACCAGTCGCGGGTGGTCACCGGGCGCGGCCCCGCCGCGGGTGCGGAAGAAGGAGCCGCCGCGCCCCGGCCCGCGGGGGGCGGGGGAGTTTGGAGCCGGGACGCGGCGGTCTCGCCGCCCGCGTCCGCCGGGGGATTGGCGGTGCGGGCGGTGGGCGTGTCGTCGTTGGTGATGGCGGTCATGGTCGCCCTCTCCAGGACGAAATCGGTTGATGCAGAAGCGGTTGTCGGCGCGCGGGGGTGCGGTTACTTCGACGCGACCGTCCGGCCGGGGACCAGCGCGCCCATGACGGTGCCGGCGTTGTGCGGCTGGTCCTCGGCGCCGCGGGTGTCCACCTCGGCGACCACCGACAGGCCGGGGCGCAGCAGGCCGGACAGCACGCTGTCGCGCGGCAGGGCGATGCGCACGGGCACGCGCTGGACGATCTTGGTGAAGTTGCCGGTCGCGTTCTCCGGCGGCAGCAGGCTGAACTGCGAGCCCGACGCCGGGGCGAAGCTCTCCACCCGGCCGAGCAGATGTCTGTCCGGATAGGCGTCCACCTCCACCGTCACCGGCTGGCCGGGGCGCATGCGGGCGAGCTGCGTCTCCTTGAAATTGGCGACCACATAGACGTCGGGCAGCGGCACCAGCGAGAGAAGCTGCACGCCCGGACGCGCGTACTGGCCGACCTGGACGCCGCGGTTGCCGACCACCCCGTCCACCGGGGCGCGGATGACCGTGTTGTTCAGATCGTTGCGCGCGGTCTGCAGGGCGGCCTCCGCCTGACGCAGGCGGGCGTCGGTCTCGCTGCGGCTGGCGTTCAGCACGCCGACCTGATCCTGTTCCGCGACCAGCGCGGCGCGGCTGCGGGCGGTCTCCGCCGTCGCCTTGCGCAGGTCGGCGTCCGCCGTCTCGAACTTCTGGCGGCTGGCCCAGCTGTCGCTGGCGAGCGCGCGGGTGCGGTCGAAATCCTGCTGGGCGCGGCGCTGCTCGGCCTCGGCGCTGGAGACCGAGGCGGCGGCCTGGTCGATGATCGCCTTCTGGAGCTGCAGCTTGCTGTCGATGGTGCCGAGCGCCGCCTTCTGCGCGGCGACGTTGGCCTCGGCCTCCGCGACCTTGGCGCGGAAGTCCTGGTCGTCCAGCACCGCAAGCACGTCGCCCGCGGCGACCTGCTGATTCTCCGCCACCCGGACGTCCCGCACATAGGCGGAGACCTTGGGGCTCACCACCGTGATGTCGCTGTGAACATAGGCGTTGTCGGTCGACTCGAAGAAGCGTCCCTCGGTCCACCACTCCCAGCCGGCGTAGCCGCCACCGGCCAGCGCCGCCACCGCCACACCCGACAGAACGATCTTCCGCACGGCCTTGACCATCGCAATCCAGCCCACCCGTTTCGGTTCGTCCCTGGCCTGGGCCGGCTTGACCGCCGCCTCGCCGGAACTGAACCGTTCAGTTTAGTCTTGCGAAAACATGATCGCGGGCCTACCTGTTGTCAAGAGTGAACTGAACGGTCTAGTTTTAACGTTTGGGATTGTGGTTGAATGCGGAACGCGTTACGGCAGCGGGGACTCGGCGCACGAAGTCCCGCAAGCACCGCCGGCACCGTGGTAGAACAGGACGCAAGGCCGGTTTCAGGACACCCGGCTTCAGGACATGAGGAACGCATGAGCACGCTGGTCGCCCCCACCCCGGAGGCAGGATCGAAGCCCGCGCAGATCCTGGAGGCCGCCGGAAAGCTGTTCCTGGACCATGGCTACGGCGCCGTCAGCATGGACGCCATCGCCAAGACCGCCAACGTGTCCAAGGCGACGCTCTACGCCCATTTCGGCAGCAAGGATGAGCTGTTCCGCGTCATGGTCGCCCGCGAGTGCAAGGGTCACGCGATGGCCGCCGTCTGCGAGGAGGCGCGCGCGCTCGACATGGCCGACGGGCTGCGCCTGATCGCCCGCCAATTCGTGACGATGATCCTGTCGCCGCAGGCGCTGGCCGGCTACCGCGTGGTCGTCGGCGAGGCGCACCGCTTCCCCGAGCTGGCGAGCGCCTTCTACGAGGCGGGCCCGGCCCGCACCATGGAGCACATCAGCGCCTTCATGACCGACCTCGACCGCCGCGGCCTGCTGCGCATCCCCGACCCGCAGTTGGCGGCGGAGCAGTTCGTCGGACTCGTCAAGTCGCACACGCATCTGCGTTTCATGCTGTGCCTGTCCGAACGCCCGACGGAAGAGCAGCTGACCCGGATCGTCGACGGCGCGGTCTCCCTGATCATCCGGGGCTACGCGCCATAACGGGCCGGTGCCCGGCGCGCCCCTCAGCGGCCGCCGTCGAAGGTGATCATGACCTCCAGAACCCCGGCGGCGTCGGGCTGGACATCGCGGAAAGTGGCGATCTCACCGGGAAGGATCTGCGGCGGCACCGGCGCGACGGTCCAGTTCCGCAACGGCTGGCGGTCGGCGCCCAGCGCGGTGACCCGCAGCGCCGGCACCGTGCGCAGCGTCTCGGAGACGTTGACGATCTGCCCCTCCACCAGCAAAGCGGCCTTGCCGTCCTCGGTCTTCTGTTCCGAGCGGACGTTCTGAAGCTGGAGGCCGGTGCCCGGCGGCTCCACCGGCAGGCCGACCGTCTCGTAGAACAGGGCGGCCGGAGGCCACAGCCGCACCAGGGTGGCGCGGCCGAAATAACCGGCGGCACCGATGGCCAGCAGGACCGCCACGAAGGCCCCCCAACCGACCAGCGCCCGGCGCCGCGCGCCGGGGTCGGCCGCAGGCTTGGCAGCCGCCTTCGTCCTGGAGGGCGGCGTCTTGGCGGAGGATGGCGGGACCGGGTGGAACTCGGTCACCGCGTCGGGATGGAAGACGGGATCGTCCTGCGGCGACTGCCACCACATGTGGCCGCATTGGGCGCAACGCACCTTCCGGCCCTGCGGACCGACCGCCGAATCGGCAAGAGTGTACCGTGTGTCGCAGGCCGGGCAGGTGATGATCATAGATGCCGATCGTTGTCACCGAATTTGCAGACTGTCCTTATAGGTAGTCATGAGGTGTGAAGCAAGGAACGCACGGGCGCAGCGCGTGGCCGCCCCGTTCAAGCCAATGGGCGCGGTGAGGCGGACAGCGGTGGACGCGCCGGCCCCTGCCGGTGCATTGTCCATCCGCGCACCCGGCGGGACGCCGCCGGGGCCTTCCGTTGCGCCTTTGGTGGGACCGTGATCCGTTTCGAGAATGTGGGACTGCGCTATGGCACCGGCCCGGAGGTGCTGCGCGACATCAGCTTCACCCTGCCGCCCGGCTCGTTCCACTTCATGACGGGGGCGAGCGGGGCCGGCAAGTCGTCGCTGCTCAAGCTGATGTATCTGGCGCTCCGCCCGTCGCGCGGGCTGGTCACCCTGTTCGGCAAGGACATGGCGCGGGTCAAGCGCACCGACCTGCCGGCGCTGCGCCGCCAGATCGGCGTGGTGTTCCAGGACTTCGCCCTGCTCGACCATCTCTCGGCGCTGGACAACGTGGCGCTGCCGCTGCGCATGGGCGGTGCCCGCGAGTCCGATGTGGTGGAGCACTGCACGGAGATCCTGCGCTGGGTGGGGCTGGGCAACCATCTGAACTCCCTGCCCTCCACCCTGTCGGGCGGGCAGCAGCAGCGCGTCGCCATCGCCCGCGCGGTCATCAACCGCCCGCGCCTGCTGCTAGCCGACGAGCCGACCGGCAATGTGGACGACGGCATCGGCATGCGCCTGCTCTACCTGTTCGAGGAGCTTCACAAGCTGGGCACCACCGTGGTCATCGCCTCGCACAACGAGGCGCTGATCCGCCGCTTCGAGCACCCGCGCCTGATGCTGGAGAACGGGCGCCTGCACGTCCTGCCGGCGCACGCCTCGCGCTGGGCCTGACGCGGAGGAAAGGAGACACGCCATGGCCCTGCCGCCGCTGACCCGCCGAAACTCCGACCTGCCGCTGGCGAAGGACCCGACCTCGCGCTTCCTGATGTGGCTGACCGCGCTGATGGTCTATCTGGCCGCGCTGGCGCTCGCCGGGGCCCTGCTCGTCTCCGACATGACGCGGCGCTGGGACAGCGGTCTGGCCGGCGGGCTTACCGTGCAGATCATGCCGCTTCCCGACAGCGCCCAGGCCGCCCCGCTGGAGGAGCGGACGGAGGCCGCGCTGACCGTCCTGCGCGCCACCCCCGGCATCGCGACCGCCAGCGTCCTGTCCAGCGGCGACGTCGGCCGGCTTCTGGAGCCGTGGCTGGGCAAGGAGGCCGCCGATCCGCTGCTTCCGATGCCGCGGCTGATCGACGTGATGACCAACGGGCCGGTGGACACGGCGGCGCTGGCGACGCGCCTGACCTCCGCCGCCCCCGGCGCCACGCTGGACGACCACGCGGTGTGGCTGGCCGACCTGCGCCGCTTCGCCGGGGCGATGCATCTGGCGGCGCTGGGCATCGTGGCGCTGATCGGCGGGGCGGGGGTGATGGCGGTGATCTTCGCCGTGCGCTCCGGCCTCGCCATCCACCGCCATGTGGTGGAGCTGCTGCATCTGATGGGAGCCACCGACCGCTACGTGGCGCGGCAGTTCGAATCGCACGTCATCGGCCTGACCCTGCGCGGCGGGATGACCGGGCTGCTGCTGGCCGCCGGCACGCTGGGCGGGATCGGCCACGCCGCCGCCGGGCTTCACGCCAGCCTGCTGCCCGACCTCGCCACCTCGCCCTGGTGGGCCGTCGCCGCGCTGGCTGCCGTGCCGCTGGCCGCCTGCCTGCTGGCCGCGCTGACCGCGCGCTGGACGGTGCTGCGCACGCTGGAGTCGATGCCGTGATTGCGCTCCCGATCCGTCCGTCCGGAGGCTGAGGGATGGCCCACTCGCGGCGCGCCCGGGTCCTGCGGGCTTTGCGACGGCTGCTGCTGCTGGCGATGCTGGGCGGGCTGGCGTGGCTCGGCGGGCTGATCTGGTTCGCCGCGTCGATCCCCCGCAGCCCGCCGCAGCCCGGCAGCGCCGAGGCCACCCGCAACACCGACGCCATCGTCGTGCTGACCGGCGGCAGCGGCCGGCTGAGCACCGGGCTGGAGCTGCTGGCTGACGGGCGGGCGCACCGGCTGTTCGTCTCCGGCGTCTACGAGGGGCTGGAGGTGCAGGAGCTTCTGAAGCGCTCCCGCCAGTTCCCCGGCGAGATGGAATGCTGCATCACGCTCGGCTATTCGGCGGACAGCACGATCGGCAACGCCTACGAGACGGCGGACTGGCTGCGCGCCCAGGGCTACGGCTCGATGCGGCTGGTCACCGCCAATTACCACATGATGCGCAGCCTGCTGGAATTCCGCATGGTGATCCCGGAGGTCGAGGTGGTGCCCCACCCCGTCGCCTCCCCCAACGTGCATCTCAACGACTGGTGGCTGTGGCCGGGCACGGCGAATCTGCTGATGACCGAGTACAACAAGTACATTGTGACGCGCCTTCGCTACACGCTTGAGAAGCTGATCGAATCCTGACAAGTTCCCGGCCATGATCTTCCTGCGTTCCCTCGCCTTCAACGTCGCCTTCTATGTGTGGACGGCGGTCATCTGCGTCGGCATCCTGTGGTCGCTGCTGCTGCCGCGACGCAGCATGATCCGCGTGATCACGTGGTATTTCGGCACCGTCTCGTGGCTGGAGCGCACGCTCGCCGGCATCCGATACGAGGTGCGCGGGCGCGAGCACGTCCCCAAAAGCGGGTCCTTCCTCCTGGCCGCCAAGCACCAGTCGGCCTGGGAGACGATGAAGCTGCACTTCCTCGTCAACGATCCGGCGATCATCCTGAAGCGCGAGCTTCTGTGGATCCCCATCTGGGGCTGGTACGCCGCCAGATCCCGGATGATCGCCGTCGACCGCGGCGCCAAGGGCCGCGCCGTCGCCTCGATGGTCCGGAACGCACGCCCGGTGCGGGACGAGGGGCGGCCCATCGTGATCTTCCCGCAGGGCACGCGGGTCGCCGTCGGCGCCTACCGCCCCTACCGGATCGGCGTCGGCGTGCTCTACGACCATCTCGACATCCCCATCGTGCCGATGGCGCTGAACGCCGGCCTCTACTGGGCGCGCAACAGCTTCATCAAGCGGCCGGGCACCATCATCGTGGAGTTCCTGCCCCCCATCCCGCCGGGCCTGGGCCGCGCCAAGGCCATGCAGGAGTTGGAGGAGCGGCTGGAGGCGGCCACCGACCGGCTGGTCGTCGCCGCGGGCGGCCCCGCGACCGTGCGGCCGAAGGCGGCGGAACCGGCCACCGCCGCGGTGAGCGAAACCGCGTCCTGATGCGCCGGGGCGCGGCCTTCGCCATCCTTGCGGGGTTCGCCCTGTCGATCGCAATGGCCACAGACGGCCACGCCCAGTCGCAGCCGAGCGCGGAACGCTTTTCCAACGCCGCGGTGACCGGGGGCGTCACCATCACCCGCAAGGGCTGCGCCGCGCTGGAAGCGCAGGAAACCGCGGCCTGGGTCGAGGTGGATGGGCGCGGGGAATGCCTGCGCTACTACGCGGCGGGGCTGCGCCCTGCCCCCGGCCCCAACCCCATCGCCGCGGCCTGGATGCACGGCGACATCATGGGGACCAAGCCGACCTCCGTCGGCCACCAGGAGGGGCTGGGCGTCGCCGCCATGATCGACCAGGAACGCGCCCTGGCTGAGCGGTTCGGCATTCCCTTCCTGTTCCTCGCCCGGCCCGGCGCCTATGGCAGTTCCGGCCGTTTCTGGACGACGCGCCACACGCCGCGCGAGGCGGCCCTGATGAACGCGCTGCTCGACGTCCTGAAGGCCCGCTACGGCGTGACGGCATGGGCGCTGGGCGGGCACAGCGCCGGCGGCACGCTGACCGCCGAGTTCCTCGCCCGCCGCCACGATCTGCGTTGCGCGGTGATCTCCTCCGGCGCGCCGGCCTATCGGGCCTATCTGGAGGCGCGCGGGCTGCGGACGCTGCTGGCCCGCCCGCAGGGCTGGTTCGACCCCGCCGCATCGCTCGACCGCATCCCGCCCGATCCCAGACGCCGCGTCTTCGTCATCGGCGACCCGCGCGAGACCAACATCCCGTTCCACACCCAGCGCGGCTATTTCGACGCCCTGGCGGCGCGCGGGCACGCGGCGTGGCTGGTGCCGCTGGAACGGGCGCCCGCCCCGCGCCATCACAGCCTCGTGGACTTCGGCGAGACCGCTCTCGGCCTGTGCGGGTCCGATGCCGACACCGGGCGGATCCTGGCGACGCTCAAGGCCATGCCGGAACAGCGGGACCGCATCAGCAACTGACGGCTGGAACGCAAGCGGAACGGCCGGGTTGACCCCCGGAAGCGCGCACCCTACTCTTCGGGCAATGCTGTCGGCAGGCCTGAATTGCAGACCGGCCGCCCGCGCAAGGGGAGGATGCATGACGGGGATCGCCGCCATTTCCCAGCGGATCTGGGACATGAAGTACCGCTTCAAGTCCGCCGCGGGCGATCCTATCGACCAGACCGTCGCCGACACTTGGCGCCGCGTCGCCATGGCGCTCGCCGCGCCCGAGTCCGATCCGGCGGTCTGGGCGCCGCGATTCGAACGGGCGCTGTCCCGCTTCGAGTTCCTGCCCGCCGGGCGCATCCTGGCCGGCGCCGGCACGGGCCGTGCGGTGACGCTGTTCAACTGCTTTGTCATGGGGCAGATCGAGGACGACCTCGGAGCCATCTTCGCGCATCTGCGCGAGGCGGCGCTGACCATGCAGCAGGGCGGCGGCATCGGCTACGATTTCTCCACCCTGCGGCCCAAGGGCGCCTTCGTGAAGGGAGTCGGCGCCGACGCCTCCGGCCCGCTGTCCTTCATGGACGTGTGGGACAGCATGTGCCGCACCATCATGTCGGCGGGCGCCCGGCGCGGCGCGATGATGGCGACCCTGCGCTGCGACCATCCCGACATCGAGGATTTCATCGACGCCAAGCGCGAGCCCGGCCGGCTGCGCATGTTCAACCTGTCGGTCCTGGTCACTGACGCCTTCATGGACGCCGTGCGCGAGGACCGGCCCTGGCCGTTGGTCTTCGACGGTCGGGTCCACCGCGAGGTGCGCGCCCGCGGCCTGTGGGACCGCATCATGCAGGCCACCTACGCCTATGCGGAGCCGGGCGTCATCTTCATCGACCGGGTGAACGGGCAGAACAACCTGAATTATTGCGAGTCCATTTCCGCCACCAACCCATGCGGCGAGCAGCCGCTGCCCCCCTACGGCGCCTGCCTGCTCGGCTCGATCAACCTCGCCGCCCTGGTGATCGACCCGTTCGAGGAGACGGCCCGGCTCGACACCGACCGGCTGAAGGAACTGACGGCGCTCGCCGTGCGGATGATGGACAATGTGGTGGACGCCTCACGCTTCCCGCTGGAGGCACAGGCGCAGGAAGCCCACGCCAAGCGCCGCATCGGGCTGGGCGTCACCGGGCTGGCCGACGCGCTGATCCTCTGCCGCACGCGCTATGGCGGCGAGGCGGCGGTGGCGCTGACCGAGTCCTGGCTGAGGATCATCCGCAACGAGGCCTACCGCGCCTCCGCCCTGCTCGCTGCGGAGAAGGGCGCCTTCCCGCTCTACGACCGCGACGCCTATCCGAACGCCCCGATGGTGCGCGGGCTGGACGAGGACGTGCGCGGCCTGATCGCGGAGCATGGCATCCGCAACGCGCTTCTGACCTCCATCGCGCCGACCGGGACGATCTCGCTGTTCGCCGACAACGTGTCGTCGGGGATCGAGCCGGTCTTCTCCTACAGCTATGAGCGCACCGTCCTGATGCCCGACGGCACCCGCCGGACCGAGGAAGTGAGCGACCATGCCCACCGCCTGTTCCGCGCGCGGTTCGGGGCCGAGCAGCCTCTGCCCGATTACTTCGTGGACGCGCAGTCCCTGACCTCGGCGGAGCATGTGGTGATGCAGGCGGCCGCCCAGCGCCACGTGGACAGCTCCATCTCCAAGACGATCAATTGCCCGGAGGATCTGCCCTTCGACGCCTTCAAGGACGTCTATTGGCAGGCCTACGAACTGGGCTGCAAGGGCTGCACCACCTACCGCCCGAACGCGGTCACCGGCTCCGTCCTGTCGGTGAAGAAGGAGGGCGCGGCATCGCCTCCCGTTCCGATGGCCAAGCCGCCCGACCGTCCGGAGACCCTGCCGGGCGAAACCTACAAGGTGCGCTGGCCGGACAGCGACCACGCCATGTACATCACCATCAACGACATCGTGGAGGATGGCCGCCGCCGGCCCTTCGAGGTCTTCATCAACTCCAAGAACATGGAGCATTACGCCTGGACCGTGGCGCTGACCCGGATGATCTCCGCGGTGTTCCGCCGCGGCGGCGAGGTCGGCTTCGTGGTGGAGGAGTTGAAGGCGGTCTTCGACCCGCGCGGCGGTGCCTGGATGCAGGGCCGCTACGTCCCGTCCCTTCTGGCGGCCATCGGTGACGTGATCGAACGGCACCTCAAGGCCATCGGCATGCTGCCGGACGACGAGGTCGCCGACGGGGCGCTGACCGCGCCGCCGTCCGCCGACACCGCCCCCGGTTCCGCACCGGTGGTCATCGGAACCGAGTCGGCCAATCTCCGGCAATGCCCGAAATGCGGCCAGCCCGGCCTGATCCGGCAGGAAGGCTGCGACAGCTGCCTGAACTGCGGCTATTCCAAATGCGCCTGAGGACGGTCAGCACCGCGACGGCTCGCCGGTGTCGGTTTACGCATAAACTGCGAATGATGCCCCATAAGCTGGGAACTGACACTCCATAAGCTGGGAATTCGATGAGAGAAGCGAAAGGGGCCGAATGGCCTCTTTCGGACTCCGAACGCAGATCAATGGCCGCTAAGGTTGTCCGTAACTGCTCACGGGGTTGGCGAAATGGGTTGCGCCACCTCGCTGAATATGAGTGAACATCCGGATGGAGAAACCGCCGCGCCACCGCTTGAGTGATGCCGAGAAGGACGCCCTGCTTATGGAGCAGGCGGCGTTGATCGAGCAGTTAAAGCGGATTGTCGCTGAGTATAGACGGAATTTTGGCTGGCCTGCGCGGTTGGAGGAAGACACCGCTGAAGGAGGCCGTTCCATGGGCCAGCCATATTCCGCTGATCTGCGCGAACGGGTTCTGCTGGCATATGAGCGCCGCGAAGGCGGCCCCGAGTTGCTGAGCTTGGCGGTGTTGTGCCGCACCTTGAAGCGGCTGGGGTTGGCGCGCAAAAAAAGACGCTGAGAGCCAGCGAGCAAGAGCGCGCGGATATCGCCGCGGAACGCGCGGCCTACCAGGGCGATGCCGTGGTCCAGGAACCGGCACGCTTGGTTTTCCTCGATGAAACCGGCATCAACACCCGGATGACCCCGACCCACGCCCGGGCGCCGCGCGGACAGTGGGCGCTCGGGTCCGTGCCCTGTGGCTCCTGGCACCGCGTCATGGTGCTCGGGGCGCTGAGCGCCGAAGGCATGCTGGCCGCCATGAGCATCGAGGCGTCCACCTCCTCCGCCGTGTTTCTCGCCATTGTCGAGCATGCGCTTCTGCCCGTGCTCCGGCGCGACAAGCCCGGCGCCGTGGTCGTGATGGACAACCTCTCCGCTCACAAGCGGGCCGATATCCTCGCTGCCTTTGAGACCGCGGGGTTCCGTGTCCGCTTCCTCCCGCGCTACTCGCCCGACCCCTCGCCCATCGAGCCGGGCTGGGCCAAGCTCAAAGGAATCCTGCGCGCCAAGGAAGCCCGCACCGTCGAAGCCCTCAACGAGGAACTCGGCCCAGCCCTCAAGGCAATCACCGCCACCGACGCCAATGCGTGGTTCAAGCTCTGCGGCTACCCGAATCTAAACTGAGCCGAAATCCGCTTTATCGGCGCAAAGTCGACAGTCCGGCGCCTTGCAAACCGATCTCGTGCTGTTGGGCAAGGTGTCGCCGGACTCTACGCGCTGAAAGTTGGTCAGGTCACCCGCGACGACGTGCGGGACCGGCTTGTGAAAGGACCTGCCCGCCACTTGGTCCCGATCGTGCTGGTACTATGATGCCGCGTTGCGCGAAGCACCGGGCGAGTAGCCCATAGTGCGTTTGAAAGCGCGGCTGAAGGCGGCTTGAGAACCGTAGCCGAGCCGATGCGCGGCGGCTTCGATCGACAACCGTTCCCGCCCGATCCAATGGGCGGCAAGCCGCATCCGGAGTTCCGTCACATAGCGGACCGGGGTCACGCCGGTCACCGCCAGGAAGCGTTCCGCGAAAACAGAACGCGAGGCCCCCATCTCCGCAGCCAATTCCGCCACAGTCCAGTTGTGGCCAGGATCCCGATGCAGCGCGGAGATGACGCGGCCGAGCCGCGGGTCGCGCAGCGCGTCGATCCAGCCGCACGCATCACCGCAGCCGCATTCCACCCAGCCGCGCACGATGGAGGCGGACACGACGTCGGCAAGTCGGGCCAGTATACCGGCGTAGCCGGCGCGTTCGGCCCGCGCCTCGCGCTCCATCGCCTCCAGCATCGGCAGCATCTCGGGGTAACGGTCGAGCAGGGTGCCGACCTGCATCACCTCGGGCATCAAGCCGACCAGCGGCTGCATGGCGCCGAGGTCGAACTCCATGCAGCCGGTGAAGATGACCGCGTCCTTCGAGCGGCAGCTTTCGGCCGGGCAGGATTCGAGCGCGCTGACATTGCCGCACAAGGGCGCCGTCGCGAAGCTGGCGACGTCGCGGGCCGGCAGCTCCGGCGCCGACAGCAGCTCGTGTGCGCCGCCGCGTGGCAGCAGCACCGCATCGCCCGTGTTCAGCGTGAAGGTGCCGCCGGCGAGCAGCCGCAGAAGGACCGGCCCACGGGCGATGAAATGGAATTGCGCCCGCCCCTCCACCGTGCCGAAGCCGATGCCGAAGGGAGGGGCGACCTGCATGCGGCGGTACTGGACGCCGGTGAGCCGCATCCCGAGCAAAAGCTCGCTGACGAGGTCGGCGCCCGGATGAAGGAGGGTCTGGTCAGGCATATTCGGACGATGGATCAAAACATGCGGACTATATGGCATGGATCGTCCGGCGGCTCCACCCTATTCTGCGTCGCAACATAATCTTCCAGCGAGGACAGAACATGATGGGACCTGCGAGGCCGGCCAGCGCCGCGCCGACGGAGCCCGCGTGGGGAGCAGTCTTCTCCCTGACGCTCGGCGTGTTCGGGCTGGTGACGGCGGAGTTCCTGCCGGCCAGCCTCCTGACGCCAATGGCGGCCGACCTGCACGTGACCGAGGCGATGGCCGGACAGGCGGTCACCGCGACCGCTATGGTGGCGCTGGTCGCCAGCCTGCTCATCTCCGCCGCGACGCGCCGAATCGACCGGCGTCACGTGCTGCTCGCCTTTTCGGCGTTGCTGCTGGTGTCCAACCTGATGGTCGCCTTTGCCCCCGACCTGCTGTCCCTACTGGTCGGGCGGGTGCTGCTGGGGGTGGCGCTCGGCGGCTTCTGGGCCATGTCGGCCGCGATCGCCATGCGGCTGGTGCCGGAGGCGATGATCCCGCGGGCATTGTCGATGATCTTCAGCGGCGTGTCGGCGGCCACGGTCTTCGCGGCGCCGGTCGGGAGCTACCTCGGCGACTTGCTCGGCTGGCGCGCGGTGTTCCTGATGGCCGGCGGGCTGGGGCTGGTGGCGTTGGCGGCGCAGTTCCTCACGCTGCCGCGCATGGCGCCGAACGGCCACACCAGCCTCCGGACGTTGGGCGAGGTGCTGGTGCGGCCGGGGGTCGGGCTCGGCATGCTGTCGATCATCCTCGTCTTCACCGGGCATTTCGCGCTGTTCACCTATGTGCGGCCGTTCCTGGAGACGGTGACCGGCGTCGGCGTCGGCGGCGTCTCGGGCATCCTGTTGGGCTTTGGCGTGGCGAACTTCGCCGGCACCTACCTCGGCGGCGCGCTGCTGGAGCGCAGCATGCGGCTGACCCTGGCCGTCATGCCCCTGACCATGGGGCTGCTCGGGCTCGGGCTGGCAGCGCTGGGCGGCTCGCCGGTCATTGCGTCTGTGCTGATCGCACTGTGGGGCGTCGCCTTCGGCGCCGTGCCCGTAGCGTGGTCCACCTGGATCACCCGCACCGTACCGGACGAGGCGGAAAGCGCCGGCGGCCTCTTCGTCGCGGCGGTGCAACTTGCCATCGCCACCGGCGCGGCAGCGGGGGGCGCCATCTTTGGAATCACCGGCGCCGGTGGTGTCTTCGGCGTCAGCGGCATCGTGCTGCTGCTGGCGGCGCTGGTCGTGCTGGGAGGCGTGCGGGCGCGGGCAGTCGCTGTCGCGCCCTGATCACCTCCGTTAGGCGCCCGCGGATGGACCGGCCGCTGTCGCGCTCCGTCTCCGGGACCGCGGGTCCCCATGCCACCACCACCGCATCGTACCCGGAAAACCACCCCTCGATCGGATTGATAGCCCGCGACATCGATCCTTCGTGATTGTCGACACAAGGAAGTTTAGACGATCGGGCTCGGTTCAGTGTCGCGGGTTAGGTGCCAAGCTCTCGGTGGTGGTTCCGTACTGCCGGGAACGCGGTTCCTTCCGCGGTCGGCGGACCCGTTCGCTCCGCTTTATGGAAGCCAACTAACTTCAGCTCCTGGCGCAAAGCGGACCCAGTCACAGCGATGGCGCCGCCTTTTGCCACGCCGGCGACTAGGAACCTGAGCCCCTGGAGGTGTGTTGCGAAAGTTGTGGCAAAACTCTGTGCTGAAAGGGCATGGGAAAGGCTGCTGCCACACGCACCACTCCACACCTGATTGGATATGCCCGAGTGTCCACCGACGATCAGCGGTTGGATCTGCAGATCGACGCCCTGACTAGGGCGGGGGTGGAGTCCGAGGACATCTGGAGCGATACCGCGTCCGGTCTGACGGTCGCGCGCCCTGGCTTGGCTGGCGTGCTGAAGGCGGTGTAGCTAGGCAACGTGCTGGTGGTGTGGAAGTTCGACCGCTTGGCGCGTTCGACCCTGGAGTTGCTCAAGATCGCCGACCAGTTCAAGCGGAAGGGCGTTGGCCTGCGCAGCTTGACGCAAGGCATCGACACCAGTGGCCCGGCCGGGGCTCTGGTCTTCGCGGTGCTTGCGGCGGTCGCTGAGATCGAAGCCACGATGATCTCCGAGCGAACCATTGCCGGAATGGAGGCGGCGAGAGCCCGAGGCGTTCACCTTGGGCGGCCTCGAAAGCTGACCGACAAGCAGTGCGCAATGATCGAGACCTTGCTCAGGAACCGCCATAGAGGACAGACGGCCCGGCAGATTGCTGAGCAGTTCGGGGTGGATCGCACGACGATGTACCGTGCCCTTCGAGAACACGCGCTCGCACGGCCCGGGAGTGAAAGTGCCGTTTCGTCACCAAGGCGTGACTCGAAAAAGCGCTAAATTCCCGCCTTAGTTGAATCCCGCAGAGCTTACAACCCATTAAATGAAGTTCTCGGCATGGCGAAAAAACACAAGCAATGGTTACCGCCGGGGCGCGGTAACCGGGCGGACGCAGTTCCAGCGCGATGAACGCACCGGCCAGTTTATGGAGGTCAAAGACGATGGCACGACGTTCAAAGGCGTCGCGCGTGAGCTGGACGGGCGGGACACGGAAAACTCCTAGCTTAGCCCTTATCTGAATTATCTCTGAACGAAGCGCCAGCAGATGAGAGTAGAGGCTATTTGGCGAAATGCGGCGTCGATGTCCCCATCGGCAGTGGCCCAGGACGGAATCACGCCAACACCGACGCGACAACAGAGCCCCTACTTGCCCCTTTCTGGGTACCCGAGTTCGTGAGAGATGTCCTGTGCGGTGGCGCAAACTTGCCCAGCCAGCGCATCGAGACGCTCAGGACTGATGTCCAGTACTGTACCAACGGCACTGATCGCAGCAACCACCTTGCCTTGCGCATCATTGACCGGGGCGGCGACGCAGCGGATATTGAGCAGGTCCTCCTCGTTGTCGAGCGCCCAGCCGCGGTGCCGCACCTCGCGCAGATGCGCACGGAAGCGTTCGGGGTCGGTCAGCGTGTTCGGGCACTTCGCCCGCCACTCGATGTGGCGCAGCATCTCCTCCAACTCCGGCTCCGGCAGCGACGCCAGCAACACCTTGCCGAGCGACGAGCTGTGCAACGACAGCCGTTTGCCAACCCAGGTGTTGACGCGGATCTCCCGCTGCCCCTCGACCTTCATCAGGTAGATCGCCGCGTGCCCTTCGAGCACGCCGAGGTGGCAGGTCAGCTGCGTCTCCTGCGCCAGTGTGCGCAGGAAAGGCAGCGCGTGGTGATCGATCTGGCGCTGGCCGGCGGCCATGGTCCCCAGCTCCAGCAGCCGTAGCCCGAGGATGTAGCCGCGGTCGGAGCGGAGCTGGAGCGCACCCAGTTGGCACAGCGTGCTGATCAGGTGGTGGCAGCTGCTGTTGGGCAGCCCCAGGCGTGAGCGGATCGCGGCGAACCCCAGGCCCGGTTCGCTGGCGACCAGCTCAAGGATAGAAAAGCCCTTGGTCAGCGCCGGCGCCGCGGATTTCTCCTGGCCGGCCTCCTTCACCGTGTCGATGTCCGTCATGCCGCACCTCCGCCGCCGAGTCGTGTTGAGAGGACCCCTGTGACAAGTCGGCGCAGCTCTCGAGCACTGCCGCAGCCTTCCTTGATCTCCATCCCGACCATGGGTAGCATGTCCATATACAGAAATCAAGTTCCTCATATGGAATTCGCTGTGTGTGGAACTTGGTGCTTCGGAGAAAGCGTCATGTCCTCAGGCGTGTTTCGCGGCATCATCACCCCCGTCCCGACGATCGTCCAGGACGATGGCCAGTTCGACCAAGCCGGCATGGCAGTGCTGATCGACCGACTCTTGCAGAGCAAGGTGAACGGCCTGCTGTTCCTCGGCAGCGCCGGCGAGTTCTTCCAGTTCCCCACCCAGGCCCGCAAGGCCATCTCTGATTTCTGCGTGGCGCGCGTTGCCGGGCGCCGGCCGTGCATCGTCGGTACCGCCGCGTGCAGCACCGCCGAAGTGATCGAGCTCGGCCGCCACGCCGGCGCCATCGGCGCCGACGGGGTGATCGTCGTCAATCCCTACTACGCGCCGCTCACCGAGGAGCGGCTGTACACCCACTACCGCACGGTGGCTGAGGCCGTGGAGCTGCCGGTCCTGCTCTACAATTTCCCGGGCATGACCGGGCAGGACCTGTCCATCGAACTGGTGGCGCGCCTAGCCCGCGACTGCCCGACCATCGTTGGCATTAAGGACACGGTGGATTGCGCCAGCCACACCCGGCGGCTGATCACCGAGGTGAAGGCGGCGCGGCCCGACTTTCTGGTCTTCGCCGGCTACGACGAGTACCTGATCAACACGCTGATGCTGGGCGGCGACGGCGCCATTCCGGCCACCTCCAACTTCGCCCCCGAGATCACCTGTGGCCTGTATGACGCCTTCCTGGCGCAGGACTACGGGCGGACTGCTGAACTGATGAAGCGGTTGGCGGTGCTGTCGGCGATCTACAACCTGGACACGCCGTTCGCCGGCGTCGTCAAGGAGGCAATCCGCATGACCGGCTCGGATATCTCCACCGGCGTGGTCCCGCCCTTCACCAAGCCCGGCCAAGCGATCAAGGACCGACTCGCCGACGTCCTGGTCCGCTCCGGCGTCCTGCCCGCGCCCCTGGCGGTACCGCCGAAGCCGGAACGGGCCGAGGCCGCCGACTAGGAGAGGCTCCCTCTCGCTTCGCAAGACGCTGAAACGCAGTGTTGCCGCGCCCCCTTCCGGACGCGGGACAGCCTCCTGCAGTGTTGCCGCGCGCCCTTCCGGACGCGGGACAGCCTCCTGCACGCCAAAGCAACCCACGCGCCCCGCCACAAGGATGGTGCGGCGCCAGGAGGATACTTCCATGAATGCTGCTGTAAAGCCGGACATCCCGGCCGCACGCTGGTGGCGGATCATTCCCCCGGCGATCCTGGTCTACATCTTCTCCTTCATGGACCGCACCAACATCGGCTTTGCGATGGCCGGCGGCATGAACGAGAGCCTGTCGATGACCGCCTCCATGTCGGGGCTGGCCGCCGGCATCTTCTTCGTGGGTTACGTCATCCTGCAGGCGCCCGCCGGCCACTGGGCCGAGCATCGCAGCGCTAAGATGTTCGTCGGCACCTCCATCTTCATCTGGGGTGGCTTGTCGATCCTCTGCGGCTTCGTGGAGAGTGCGTGGCAGTTGCTGACCATCCGCTTCCTGATCGGCGTCGCCGAAGGCGGCGTCTGGCCGGCCATGCTGGTGATCCTCAGCCACTGGTTCCCCAACGAGGAACGCGGCCGGGCGAACGCCTACTTCATCATGAACATCGCCATCGCCTCGATCATCACCGGCCCGCTGTCGGGCTGGATCATCAGCAGCTTCGGTTGGCGCTGGGTGTTCATCAGCGAGGGTCTGCTGTCGCTGCTGCTGATCTTCGTCTGGTGGCCGCTGATCAGCGACAGCCCGGAAAAGGCCAAGTGGATCTCCGAAGAGGAAAAAAATTACATCGTTACCCGGTTGCTGGAAGAGCAGGCGAGCCTCAAATCGAGTGACTCAGCGAAGACGTCCTACTCTGAGCTATTCAAGGACGTCAATCTCTGGAAGATGATCTTGCTGTACTTCTGCTATCAGGTGGGCATTTACGGCTTCGCCATGTGGCTGCCGACGTTGCTGAAGGAGTTGACCAATACCGGCATGACCGGCATCGGGCTGCTATCGATGTTCCCGTACATCGCCATGATCTTCGGCCTCTATGCCTTCGCCCAACTCTCCGACCGCTCGATGAACCGCCGCCGCTACACGGCGATCCCGATCATCGCCTTCGCTGCCTGCTTCCTGCTGTCCACGCTGCTCAAGACCAATGTTTGGGTGTCCTTTGGTTTCCTGGTCGCCTGCGGCCTGTTCATGCAGTCGGCTTCGAGCATCTTCTGGACCATGCCGCCGTTGCTGTTCCCCGCCGAGGTCGCCGGTGGTGCACGCGGTGTCATCAATGCCATCGGCAACCTGGGCGGTTTCATCGGTCCGTTCGCGGTCGGCTGGTTCCGCACTTCCTTCGACAGTTACGACGCCGGCATCTACTTCCTGGTGATCATGCTGGTGGCCGGTTACCTGCTGACTTTGACGCTGCCGGCCAAGACCGCCGGCCCTGCCGCCTCGAAGCGAGGCGACCTGCCGTCAACCACCCCCCGCACCGCCTGACCGGCTGTTTTCCAGCGCAAACATAAGGAATGAGTGTCATGACCGAGCAAAAATGCAGCAAGGTTAGGGATATGTGGGCGCAGGTCGATGCCCTGATGCTTGGCATGAACTGGACCGAGGAGGACCTTAAAAAGCCACAGATCCTGGTGGACGACGTGCATGGCGACAGCCATCCGGGCAGCTTCCACCTGGACGTCCTGAACAAGGAGGCCTGCATCGGCGTGTACGAGGCGGGCGGCAAGCCGGCGCAGTTTCATGTCACGGACATCTGCGACGGCTGGGCGCAGGGCCATGATGGGATGAACTACATCCTGGCCTCGCGCGGCATCATCGCCGACATGGTGGAGATCCATGCCTCGGTTATCCCTTGGGATGGGATGATCCTGCTCTCCGGCTGCGACAAGTCCACACCCGCGCACCTGATGGCAGCGGCGCGCATGGACCTGCCGACCATCCACATCCCGAGTGGCGCCATGCGCTCGGGCCCCGGCAACTCCACTTCCGGCCTGGCCGGCCCGCTGTCCGCACGGGCCAAGAAGGGGCAGGTCGAGTATGCGGAGATGCACAACTACAAGCTGAGCGGGTGCCCGTCCTGCGGCGCCTGCCAGTTTATGGGCACCGCCAGCACCATGCAGTGCATGTCCGAAGCGCTCGGCCTTGCGTTGCCCGGTACGGCGCTGATGCCGGCAACCATGATGGACATCCGCCGCATGTCGCGCTTAGCAGGCAAGCAGATCATGGCGCTGGTGGCCAAGGGCCTGACCGCCCGGCAGATCCTGACCCAGGACGCGTTCCTCAACGCCTTGAAGGTGCATGCAGCAATCGGCGGCAGCACCAACGCGCTGATCCACATGCCGGCCATCGCGCACGAGTTGGGAATGACGTTGGAGCCGGAGCTGTTCGACCGCATCGGCCGCGAGATCAAGTACCTCACCAGCATCCAGCCGAGCGGCAAGTACACCGCCGAACTCTTCTGGTTCGCCGGGGGCGTGCCGCGGATCCAATGGCTGCTGCGCGACCAACTCAACCTCGAGGTCATGACCGTTACCGGCCGGGCACTGGGTGAGAACCTGGAGATGCTGGAGCGCGACGGCTTCTTCGAGCGCGGCCTGGGGCACCTGCGCAGCTTCAACATCCCGCCCGAGGAGGTGATCCGCACGCCCGAGAAGTCTGACAAGTACGGCTCGATCGCGGTGCTGCGCGGCAACCTGGCGCCCGAAGGTGCCGTAGTGAAGTTCTCCGCCGTGGTGCCGAAGATGCATCAGCACGTCGGCTCGGCCGCGGTCTTCGACAGCGAGGAGCAGGCGCAAGCCGCCATCGTCGCCGGTAAGATCGCACCGGGTGCCGTGGTGGTGATTCGCTACGAGGGTCCGAAGGGCTCCGGCATGCCGGAGATGTTCATGACCACCGATGCTCTGGTCTACGACCCGGCGCTGAACGGCACGGTCGCCATCGTCACCGACGGCCGGTTCTCCGGTGCCACGAGCGGCCCGTGCATCGGCCACGTGTCACCGGAGGCCGTCGACGGTGGTCCGATCGCCCTGGTTGAGGACGGCGACCTCATCGAGATCGACATCCCCGGCCGCAATCTGCGGATTGTCGGAGTCGATGGGGAACCGCGATCGGCGGAGGACATGGAGGCCATACTGGCCGCCCGGAAAGCCGCTTGGCGACTGCCCGATCGGCCGACCAAAAAGGGCGTGCTGAAGCGCTACACGCAAAGCGCCGTGTCCGCTATGGCTGGAGCCTACATGCGGTGATGCCGGCCATGATCCCGGAACACCAATGACTTGGGGCGACGAGGACCCCATACGCATCAGTTGGAAAGGGCGCCTGTCTTGCCAAAGGCGCCCTTTTCCACGGCCGCGTCCGGCGCAAAGCGAACGATTCCGCCGCCTGTGAGGGGGCGTCGTCCACCAATAGGAGTGTGGCAAAAGGGGGCGATTGCGCACGTGTCGCCCCAAATTGAAGGCTTGCACTTTCTATCACGCAAGAATTTGTTTCAAGACCTGTTGGAGGCGCGGCACTCACATTGCTGTTGGTCGATCCTGCAATATGCCAGAAGACCTTCGAATGGGCGGGTTGGAGCGGAAGATCTCAGGATTTGCGCAAATCTGTGCGGAAATTCTCACTTTATAGGGACTTTCAATCGCGACTTATGCTGTCAAGCCGTCCTCGAAATGCCTGCCGTGCCTCACTCGGATATCTTAGTCTATGCATAAACCCACACCGGAAATCGGCGGCGCCAGAACGCAGGGCGCATCGCCCCCGTTCCGGGTGACCGCAGGCGTTGCCCTGGCGCCGGACAGGAGTTCGTCGATGCCGACTCCCTTCGCGATGGCGATGCCGGGCGCCATCATCAAAGGCACCCAGATCACCGCTGACAGCAGGTTGGCGGTCTGGAAGCTGTGGTGCGGCATCGCCATCATCCCGGCGGTGATCGGCACCACCGGCCGCAGCGGCCCGAGGAAGCGGGCAAGGAACACGCTCTTGCCGCCGTGGCGCAGGAAGAAGCGGCTGCCCCGCTCCAGAAGCTCCGGCCGCTGACGGAACGGCCAGACGACCGGGACCCGATCGCCGAACACCCGGCCAAACCAGTAGGACACGGCGTCGCCCAGCACCGCTCCCAGCGCGAGGGCGACGTAGACCTGCCAGAAGCCGAGGGCACCGGAGGCGACCAGCGCGCCCGCCGTGGCGATCAGCACCACACCCGGCACCACGAACCCCACGAAGGCCAGGGACTCCGCGAACGCGCACAGGAAGAAGATCACCTCCGCCCAGGAGGCGTTCGCTTCGATGAAGGCGCTCCAACGCTCCATGCCGTCGATCAGCACATTCCTTGCTGCGTCGTTCATTCAGGTTCCCTGTGAGGCGGCTCGTCGGAGCGGACTGTGCCACAGATCGGCAGCGCCGTGCAGATCGATGGAAACCCCATCCCGCCTCACCGCACAGGGATCAGGGCACGGCCTGAAGCCACTCGGCCAGCATCTTCTGCCCGGCCTCGCGCAATTCCGGGCCGATCCGCGCCGCTTGGCCACGCAACACGCGCGGGTCGATGCCGGCCCCGGCCAGCTCGGCGGCATGGCCCGTCAGCCATCGCTCGATGCCGGCGGCCACATCGACCTCCGGATGGAATTGCAGGGCCAGCGTGTGGCGGCCAACCGAAAACCCCTGGGTTGCGCAGAGCGGCGTCGACGCCAAGCTCTCCGCCCCGTCGGGGATCTGGAAGGCGTCCCCATGCCAGTGGAGCACCGGAACGCCCTCCAGATGGCGAAGCGGCCCGCCCCGTCCGGCATCGGTCAGAGTGAGCGGGCCGAAGCCGATTTCCTTGTGGCCCATGGGGCGCACCGCCGCACCGAGCGCCTTGGCGATCTGCTGCGCCCCGAGGCAGATGCCGAGCGTCGGGCGACCCGCGGCCAGCCTTGCCGCCAGGAGCGAGGATTCCTCGGCGAGATACGGATAGGCGTCGCTGTCATAGACTCCGACGGGACCGCCGAGGACGATCAGCAAATCCGGGTCCAGCGGATCGAGCGTCGCGAACGGCGCCGCGTCGAGATCATGATAGCGGACTGCATAGCCGGCATCCGACAGCACCGCGCTGAAGATGCCGAGGTCTTCAAAATGGACGTGCCGGATCGCCAGCGCCGTTTTGTGCATGGGTCGCCTCCCGCTCCCGCGCCGGGAACGTCGTGGATTGGTCGGCTCTCGGATACCAGACGAATGGCTCGCTGCGCCCAGCCATTTTCCAGCAACGGTCCAGACCAATTCTCCTTGTTCCGGAGGCCCGCCGACTTTACGGCGTCGCCGCCGTGCGAAGCGCCTTCTCCAGCTTTCTGACCGCGGTCTCGATTTCAAAAGGCGTGTAGGCCGCGAAGCCCATCAGGAAGCCCGCCTTGCCGTCGCCGGCAGCGTGCAGCGCCGACAGGCCGAGCAGTTCGATCCCGGCCCGCCGCGCCGCATCGACGGCGGCGCGCTCGGCAAGGCCGCCGGTCAGCAGGCAGGGCATCTGCAGACCGCCGATGGGAACCTGCGGTTCGACGAAGTCCGACAGGTGCTTGGCGACGAGGCCCGCCAGCGCGTCGAGGCGCTCGGCATAGACGCCGCGCATGGCGCGGACATGCGCCCCGAAATGCCCGCCCTCCATGAAGCGGGCCAGCGTGAGCTGGGCCATCGGCGCCGTGTGGCCATCCAGCAGGGTGCGCGCGACGGTCATCGGCTTCACGAGCTGGGGCGGCAGCACGGCGTAGCCGATCCGCAGCCCGGGAAAGAGCGATTTGGTGAAGGTGCCGATGTAGATGGTCCGGCCATGCGGATCGAGCCCCTGCACGCAGGCCGTCGGCTTGCCCGCGTAGCGGAACTCGCTGTCATAGTCGTCCTCGATGATCCAGGCCTGATGCCGGGCCGCCCACTCGATCAGGGCCAGACGGCGATCCAGCGCCAGCGTCGCGCCGGTCGGGAACTGGTGGGACGGCGTCAGGAACACCGCCTTCGCCCGCTGCGGCTCGGCCAGGATGTGATCGACGACGATGCCCTGCCGGTCGACCCGGATCGGAACGCAGTCCAGCCCCGCCGCTTCGAACGCCTTGCGCGCCCCGTAATAGGCCGGGTCCTCCAGGAAAATCCCGTCGCCGGGGTCGAACAGCAGGGTCGCGCAGAGCGACATCGCCTGTTGCGAGCTGGTCAGCACCAGAACGCGGTCGGCGGTGGCGCGCGCGCCGCGTTCGAGGTTCACATAATCGGCGATGGCGCGGCGCAGCGGCTCCGTCCCCTGCGGATCGCCATGAAACAGGCTTTGCGTGCCGACCTCCTTGCGCACCTGCCGTTCCAGCCGTTCCCAGAGCGCAAGAGGGAAGGTCCGGGTTTCCGGGACGCCATGGGCGAAGGGCCGCGGCGCCGGCATCTCGCGCACGCCGCCCCCCTCGAACACGGCGGCCCCGCGCCGGCTGAGAGCGGGCGCTGGATCGCTCGGGAGCGTGTTGCGCCGGGACCGGCGGCCGGGGGTGAACTCGCTGATCTCCGCGACGAAGCTGCCGCTGCCGACGCGCCGTTCGATGAAGCCTTCGGCGTGAAGCTGGGCGTAGGCCGCCTCGATCGTGTCGCGCGACACCCCCAGCGAGGCGGCGAGCGCGCGCGAGGCGGGCAGCGGCTTGCCCGGCCCGAGCGCTCCGTCGACGATGAGCTGCCGGACGGCCCGCTGAATCCGCGCGTGAAGCGGCATGGCCGCATGGGCGGGGTTGGCGATCCACGCCTTCACGGACTCAAGCTGGGAATGCCGGAACAATTGGTCTGGCCTTCTTCGATAAAGCGGATGGGCACATCAGGCCATTGGTCGGGTAGTTGTCAAGGCCGCTCATCGCCCTTGCGGCTCGAACCGTCCGGAGGTCCCGCGCAACCATGCCACCCAATTCCGCTCCCATCCGCCTCAACGACCTCCCCCACCCCGTGGTGGCGGGCCTGATCTCGGTCATCGTCAATTACGGCGGCACCTTCATCCTGGTCTTCCAGGCGGCGAAGGTCGCGGGCCTCAGCCCCGACCTCACCGCCTCCTGGGTCTGGTCGGTCTCCATCGGCGTCGGGCTGACCGGGCTGTTCCTGAGCTGGCGCCATCGCGAGCCGATCATCACCGCCTGGTCCACCCCGGCCGCGGCGTTCCTCGTCACCGCGCTGGCGACGACACCCTACGCCGAGGCGGTCGGCGCCTACATGATCTCGGCGGCGGCCTTCGTCGCGCTCGGCCTGTCGGGCTGCTTCGAGAGGGTCATCCGGCTGATCCCGCCCGGCATCGCCTCCGGCCTGCTCGCCGGCATCCTGCTCCCCTTCGGCATCGGGGCCTTCGGCGGAGCCAGCGTCGATCCGCTGCTGGTCGGGCTGCTGATCGTCGCCTATGTCGCGCTGAAGCGGTTCTCCGCCCGCTACGCCGTGGTCGGCATCCTCGTCCTCGGGCTGGCCTTCCTGCTGACTCAGGGCCGCGTCGATCTGTCGGGGCTGTCGCTGGAGTTCGCCGCCCCGGTCTTCACCGCGCCGGACTTCTCGCTGAACGCGCTGCTGTCGGTCGCTCTGCCGCTGTTCCTGATCACGCTGTCCGGCCAGTACATGCCGGGGATGTTGGTCCTGCGCAACGACGGCTTCACGACGAGCGCCAACCCCATCGTGACGGTGACCGGCCTCGGCTCGCTGCTGATGGCCCCGTTCGGCTCCCACGCCTTCAACATCGCCGCCATCACCGCCGCCATCGCCACCGGCAAGGAGGCCCACGAGGACCCGGCCAAGCGCTGGATCGCCGGGATCGCGGCGGGCGTCTTCTACGTGCTCGTCGGGGTGTTCGGGGTGACGCTGGCCGCCGTCTTCATGGCGTTTCCCGCGACCTTCATCACCGCGCTCGCCGGTCTGGCGCTGCTCGGCACCATCAGCGGCAGCCTGGCCGGGGCGATGGCCGACCCGGCGTCCCGCGAGGCGGCGCTGATCACCTTCCTGGCGTCCGCCGCCAACATCAAGCTGCTCGGCATCGGCGGGGCGTTCTGGGGGCTGCTGATCGGCCTCATCGCCCATCTCGTCCTCAACGGGCGCCTTCGCCTGCCGCGCCGCAACCTGGCGGTCAGAAAAGACGCGGTGACCGAGGGGGCAACCCCGTAATCACCCCATCGTCTATCCCCGGGACGACCACTCGATCCCGGGGATGGTCGCGACCGCCTCCGCCAAAAACTCGACCAGCAGCCGGACTCGCGCGATGCCAGCCCGCTCCGGCACGATCAGCAGGTTGAGCGGCACGGCGGGCGGCGCGTGGTCCGGTAGGAGAACCTCCAGGCGACCGTCGGCGAGCAGGTCGTCCACCAGCCAGACATGGGCCGGGCCGATGCCGCGGCCGGCGAGATAGGCTTCGCGCGCGGCCAGCCCGTGATCGACCCGCAGCCGTCCCCCCAGGGACACGGCGCGAAGGGCGCCGTCCGGTCCTTCGAGCGTCAGCCGGTCGCTCCCCGCGATGTTCGACATGCGTACACCCTCGAACCCCACGAGGTCCTCCGGTGTCGTCGGCCGGCCGTGCCGGGCCAGACAGTCCGGCGATCCGACGAGGACGCGCCGGCTCTGCCCGAGCGACCGCCGCTTCAGCGTGCTGTCGGCGAGCGGGCCGAGGCGGATGGCGATATCCACCCCGTCGCGCACGAGGTCGACGCGCTCGTCGGTCAGGCCGAGATCGACGGCGATGTCCGGATGGCGGTCCTGGAAGGCGAAGATCAACCGGCTGATGTGCCGGACACCGAGCGCCGCCGTGCAGGACACGCGCACCGTCCCGGCCGAGGCGCGGCCGGTGTCGCGCGCCTCGTCGCCCGCCTGTTCGACGAGGCGCAGAATCTGGACGGCGTTGGCGTGGTAGCGCTCGCCCTCCGCGGTCAGGACGACGCGCCGCGTGGTGCGGCTGAACAGGGCGACGCCCAGCGCCTCCTCCAGCTCGCGGATGTGCCGGGTGACGCTGGATTGCCCGATGGCCAGCTCGCGCGCCACCGCCGACAGGCTTCCCCGTTCGGCGACGCGGACGAAGGTCCGCATGCGGTCGAGCGTGATGTTCGATTGATCCATTTTCCGGCAGAGTTCTATCCGTTCATCCCGTCTACCGGATCAATCTCCGCCCGCATAGCGTGAGGCGCAAGCGTTTCAAGCGAACAGGTGCCTGTGATGAATGTGCTGATCGTCTTCGCCCATCCCGATCCCCGATCCCTCAACGCCGCCCTGCGCGACGCCGCCGTCGCGGAGCTGGAGGCGCAGGGCCACACGGTGCGGGTCTCCGACCTCTACGCCATGAACTGGAAGACTACGGTGGATCACGCCGACTTCCCCAGCCTCGGCGAGGGGGAGCGCCTGAAGGTGGCCGCCGCCTCCGGCGCCGCCTTCGCCGCCGACGCGCTGACCGACGACGTGAAGGCCGAGCAGGAAAAGCTGCTGTGGGCCGACGCGCTGATCCTGCAATTCCCGCTCTGGTGGTTCACCATGCCGGCGATCCTCAAGGGCTGGGTCGACCGCGTCTACGCCTACGGCCTCGCCTATGGCGTCGGCGAGCACAGCGACCGCCGCTGGGGCGACCGCTATGGCGAGGGCCGCTTCGCCGGCAAGCGCGCCATGCTCGTGGTGACGACGGGCGGCTGGGCCGAGCATTACGCGCCGCGCGGCATCAACGGCCCGATCGACGACCTGCTGTTCCCGATCAACCATGGCATCCTGCATTACCCCGGCTACGACGTGCTGCCGCCCTTCGTCGCCTACCGGGTGGACCGCTTCGACGAGACCGGCTTCGCGCGGGCGGCGGAGCAATTGCGGGAGCGGATGCGGACGCTGGAGACGACGGCGCCGATCCCCTTCCGCCGCCAGAACGGCGGCGACTATGCAATCCCCAGCCTCGAACTCCGCCCGGAGTTGGAAGCCCCCGGCGCGTCGGGCTTCGCCCTGCACCGGACCGCTTGAGAGCGCTACAGCCGGATCAGGACGACGCCGAGGATCAGGGAGGCGGCGCCGGCCAGCCGGGTCGGGCTTATCGGCTGCTGCGGCAGGCCGAGCAGACCGACATGGTCGAAGGCGAGCGAGCCGAGCATCTGGCCGACCACGATCAGCGCCAGCACCGTCGCCGCCCCCAGTCGGGGCACCATCAGGATGGCCGTCCCGATGAACAGCGCCCCGAACAGCCCGCCGGTCCAGGTGACCCACGACCCCACCCCGCCCACCGCTTCGGCAAGGCGGGGTCCGGGCGCGAGGAGTGCCACCGCTAGCATCGCCAGCATGCCGACGACGTAGCTGACGAAGCCCGCCCACCAGGGCGAGCCGAGGTCGGCCCGGAGGTTGGCGTTGAGGACCTGTTGCAACGCGACGCTGACCCCGGCGCCGACCACCAGAAGGTACGAGACGGCGGACAGTGCGATGGACATGCCATGCTCCCAAGATTGGCTGTGGGTGAATGCCGGATGGGTAGCAGGCGGAGCGGCGGCGGTCTGGTACGGATGTGACCTACCCGGCGCGGTAGCGGCCCGGAGTCACGCCGAAGGCGCGGCGGAAGCAGCGCCCCAGATGGCTCTGGTCGGTGAATCCGGTGTCCGCCGCCACCGCGGCGATGGACTCCCCCGCGCGGAGCAACAACCGCGCCTCGTTCAGCCGCTCCTGAAGCGCGAAGGCATGGGGCGGCACGCCGTGGTGCTTGCGGAACCGGCGGGAATAACCCTCGCGGCTCATCCCGGCGCGGCGGGCCGCCTCGCCGACGCTGTCCCACGCTTCGCTCCCCGCAAACATGGATACGGGCTCCACCCCGGTCCCGATGGGGCGGCGGTGGTCCTCGGCGATCCGCGTCAGGTCGGGCCAGCCCAGCCCGCCCGTCCGCCGCCAGTGCCGGGCCAGCCCGGCGATCACGTCCGGCGCGGCGTGGAGGCCGGGCGGTGTGTAGAGGTTGATGCAGACGACCTCGTCCATTCCGCACAGCGAGCGGTGCGGCGTTCCCGCCGGAATGTGCACCCCCTCGCCGGGACCGGCCTCGCGCAGGTCGCCCGCGATGACGAAGCGCCGCCGCCCCGCGAGAACAAAAGTCAGCTGATCCTCGCGATGGAAATGCACCGGCAAGGCCACGTCGCGGCCGCGCACCGTGCCCAGCTCGACGATGCCGCTGCCGGTGGGGCGCCAATAGTCCCAAACCTGCGGACGCTCCATGCCGGCGATCCTTCCCATCGACCTGTCTCCGGATTGCGATTTTCGCATGGCGCCGATCTGGACTCCATCGCACCGCACATCCTGTGGCATAAGAGCCCCCGCCACGCCATGGGAACAACGCCGCAGGAACGCAGCCGCACATGATCCGCTTCGACAACATCAGCAAGCAGAATGGTCACCGAATCCTCTTCCTCGAAGCATCGGCGGCGTTGAACCGGGGCGAAAAGATCGGGCTGGTCGGTCCCAACGGAGCGGGCAAGACGACGCTGTTCCGAATGATCACCGGCGAGGATTTGCCGGACACCGGTCAGGTGGCGATCGAGAAGCAGGCGACCATCGGCTACTTCAACCAGGACGTCGGCGAGATGTCCGGCCGCTCCGCCGTCGCCGAGGTGATGGACGGCGCCGGCCCGGTCAGCACCGTCGCCGCGGAGCTGGCCGAGCTGGAAGCCGCCATGGCCGACCCCGACCGCGCCGACGAGATGGACGCCATCATCGAGCGCTACGGCGAGGTCCAGGCCCGCTTCGACGAGCTGGGCGGCTACGAGCTGGAGGGCAAGGCGCGCGAGGTGCTGGCCGGTCTCAGCTTCAGCCAGGAGATGATGGACATGGACGTCGGCATGCTGTCCGGCGGCTGGAAGATGCGCGTGGCGCTGGCCCGCATCCTGCTGATGCGGCCCGAGGTCATGCTGCTCGACGAGCCGAGCAACCATCTGGACATCGAAAGCCTGATCTGGCTGGAAGGCTTCCTGAAGGGCTTCGAGGGCGCCCTGCTGATGACCTCGCACGATCGCGAGTTCATGAACCGCATCGTCAACAAGATCATCGAGATCGACAGCGGGTCGCTGACCAGCTACTCCGGCGACTACGGCTTCTACGAGCGCCAGCGGGCGCTGCGCGAGAAGCAGCAGGAGGCGCAGTTCGAGCGCCAGCAGGCCATGCTGGCCAAGGAGCTGAAGTTCATCGAGCGCTTCAAGGCCCGCGCCTCGCACGCCAGCCAGGTCCAGAGCCGGGTGAAGAAGCTCGACAAGATCGAGCGCTTCGAGCCGCCCAAGCGCCGCCAGATCGTCACCTTCGACTTCCCGCCGGCCCCGCGTTCCGGCGACGACGTCGCGGTGCTGAAGAACGTGCACAAGGGCTACGGCAGCCGGACCATCTACGAGGGGCTGGACCTGACGATCCGCCGCAAGGAGCGCTGGTGCGTCATGGGCGTCAACGGCGCCGGCAAGTCGACGCTGCTGAAGCTGGTGGCCGGCGCCACCGAGCCGGACAGCGGCACCGTCGCGGTCGGCGGCAGCGTGCGGATGGGCTATTTCTCCCAGCACGCCATGGACCTGCTCGACGGCGACAAGACCATCTTCGAATCGCTGGAGGCGTCCTTCCCGCAGGCGAGCCAGGGGTCGCTGCGCGCTCTGGCCGGCTGCTTCGGCTTCTCCGGCGACGACGTGGAGAAGAAGTGCCGCGTCCTGTCCGGCGGCGAGAAGGCCCGGATGGTCATGGCGACCATGCTGTTCAACCCGCCCAACTTCCTGGTGCTGGACGAGCCGACCAACCACCTCGACCTCGACACCAAGCAGATGCTGATCTCGGCGCTGGGCGCCTATGAAGGCACCATGCTGTTCGTCTCGCACGACCGCCATTTCCTGGCGGCCCTGTCGAACCGGGTGCTGGAACTGACGCCGGAGGGCATCCACCAGTACGGCGGCGGCTACACCGAATATGTGGCGAGCACCGGGCAGGAAGCGCCGGGCATCCACTGACGCCGGTCAGTCAATGAGGGGGTGCGTGCGCCGCAACAAGCGGCTTGCGCAACCCGCGGCCTCCATGGAAACTCGTGCCCGTGTCGTTCGGGCTGAGTTGCGCAACCTTGGAGATTTTGGAATGGCTGGGTACGACAACGCCGACGGCCCCGCGGGGCTGGTCATCCGCCTGATCGACACCGCGGTGAAGGCCCTGAATGAAATGTCCGACGCCGCGGGCGAGATCGCACCGGACGTCGGCAATCTGACGGACACGCTGGTGGCCGCCCAGCGCATCGCCGACCGCGCGTCGCAGGATCTGCAACGCCTGTCCCAGAAACTGGCCGCCCAGTAGCGGCCGAAACGGTGCGGCGCCGCGACGCGCCGCACCGATCCTCACATCACCGGCCTGTGATCAACGACGTTGCCCGGCGGTGAAGGTGAAGTTGTCGAAGCTGTTCTCGGCGACGCGGAACCACAGATACTCCTCGTCGCGGAACTTCTTCCACGGCTCGTAGATCTTGGCGAACTTCGGGTTGTTCTTGGCCGTCTCGTCGTACAGCTCGTACGCCGCCTTGTAGCAGGCCTCCATCACCTCGCGCGGGAAGGGACGGAGCTGGGCGCCGCCGGCCACCAGACGCTTCAGGGCGGCGGGGTTGTCGGCGTCGTACTTGGCGTTCATGATCGCCAGCGCCTCGTAGCAGGCCGCTTCCAGCGCCGCCTGATAGGGCTTCGGCAGCTCCTCCCACTTCTGCTGGTTGACCAGCAGCGACACATTCAGGCCGCCTTCCCACCAGCCGGGGTAGTAGTAGTACTTGGCGACCTTGTTGAAGCCGAGCTTCTCGTCGTCGTAGGGGCCGATCCACTCGGCCGCGTCGATGGTGCCCTTTTCCAGCGACGGGTAGATGTCGCCGCCGGCGATCTGCTGCGGCACGACGCCCAGCTTGGTCAGCACCTGACCGGCGAAGCCGCCGATGCGGAACTTCAGGCCGCTCAGGTCCTGGACCGTCTTGATCTCCTTGCGGAACCAGCCGCCCATCTGGGTGCCGGTGTTGCCCGCCGGGAAGTTGACGACGTTGTAGCCCTTGAAGAACTCGCGCAGCAGCTCCATGCCGCCGCCCTGGAGAATCCAGGCGTTCTGCTGGCGGGCGTTCAGGCCGAACGGCACCGTCGCGTCGAAGGTGAAGGTCGGGTCCTTGCCGACATAGTAATAGCTGGCGGTGTGGCCGCACTCGACCGTGCCGTTCTGCACGGCGTCGAGCACCTGGAGGCCGGGAACGATCTCACCGGCGGCGAAGGGCCGGATCGTGAATTTGTTGTCGGTGATGGCGGCGACGCGGCGCGAAATCACGTCGGCGGCGCCGTAGATGGTGTCCAGGCTCTTCGGGAAGCTGGAGGCGAGGCGCCAATGCACTTCCGGCGTGCTCTGCGCGATGGCCGGAGCGGCAAGGGTACTGGCCGCGACGCCGACACCGGCGCTGGCAAGGAATGAACGGCGTTTCATACGGGAGTCCCCTCCTGTTCTTTTGTTCAGGAACGAACCTATCAGCGTCCTCCGAACCCCCGCAAAAGGTTAGCCGTGCAAGGGACGAATAGCTTCCCCGACGAAATATTTCGTGACAAACGGTTTGCGCTTGAAACCAACGGTTACGGCACCGCCGGCCGATGGTCACGGAAACGCCCGTAGGTGTAGTGAGCGGCACAGCCCCCCTCCGCCGACACCATGCAGGAGCCCATCGGGTTCTCCGGCGTGCAGACGGAGCCGAACAGCTTGCAGTCGCTGGGCTTCTTCACGCCGCGCAGGATGTCGCCGCACTCGCAGCCCTTGTGGTCGGGCACCGCGCGGCCCGGCACGGCGAAGCGCCGCTCCGCGTCGAAGGCGGAGAACGCCTCCTTCAGACGCAGGCCGCTGTCGGGAAGCGAGCCGAGGCCGCGCCATTCGAAGCTGGGGCGCACGTCGAAGGTGTCGGCGACGAGCCGCTGGGCCTTCCGGTTGCCGTCCGGGGTCACCGCGCGGGTGAACTGGTTCTCCACCACCGCCCGCCCCTCGTTCGCCTGCCGGATCAGCATCAGGATGGCCTGGAGCACGTCCAGCGGCTCGAACCCGGCGATCACCACCGGCTTGCGGTAAGCCTCCGCCACGAATTCGTAGGGGCGGCTGCCGATGACCACGGAGACGTGCGCCGGCCCGACGATGCCGTCGAGCGGCAGCGTGCCCAACTCCCGCACCTCCGGGCTGTCCATGATGCCCCGGATGGCCGCGGGGGTCAGGACGTGGTTGCAGAAGACAGTGAAGTTCCTCAAGCCCTTGGCCTGGGCGGCATGGACGGCCACCGCGGTGGGCGGCGTGGTCGTCTCGAAGCCGATGGCGAGGAAGACGACCTCGCGGTTCGGGTTCTCCTCGGCGATGCGCAGGGCGTCCATGGTGGACAGCACCATCCGCACGTCCGCCCCGTCGGCCTTGGCCTTGAGCAGGCTGAACCGCCCCGATCCCGGTACGCGCAGCACGTCGCCGTAAGTGCACAGGATCACGCCGGGCTGGCGCGCGATGGCGATGGCGTCGTCGATCCGCCCGACCGGCAGGACGCAGACCGGGCAGCCCGGCCCATGGATCATCCGCACATTGTCCGGCAGCAGGTCGGGGATGCCGTAGCGGGACACCGCGTGGGTGTGGCCGCCGCAGAACTCCATCAGATGATAGGTCCGCCCGGTCGCCGCCTCCCGCGCGATGGCGGCGGCGATGCCGCGGGCCAGCGCCGCGTCCCGGAATTCATCGACGTACTTCATCGCTCCCGCCCCTTTGGCCTGCCGTCACGGCATTTGGACAGCGGCGGGGGAGGCTGGCGTTGATGCGGATCAAGAATGGGGTACGGCGGGGCGGCCTCGCGGCCTCCCCGCCGCGATAGCCCTTACTTCGAGGAGCCCATCACGGGCAGCGACAGCTCCGGGCCCCGTCCCGAATCCTCGATGGCGATGGCGGAGGAGCCGGGGGAGCCCAGCGCGACACTCACCGGACGCCCGTTGTTGTGGTTCTTCCACATCTCGTAGAGCGCCAGCGCCGCGTAGATCTTTGCCTCCCGGCTGGTGTTGTAGAGCCATTCCTGGGTCGGGATGACGCGCAGCGCGCCATTGCCCGACTGCTCGACCCGCTCCGCGAAGCGGTAGCCGAGCTGGTTGTTGATGCCGGCCAGCAGCCCGTCGAAGCCCGAGGAGATGCGCCCGAACCCGGCGTCCGACGCCGCGGACGACGCGCCGCCCAGCGTGCTCGGCGTCTGCCGCTTCACGAGGTCGCCGAAGACCCAGCCCTCCTCGCCGGTGCGCATGGAGCGCACGCCGATCCAGCTGCCCTCCTGCTTCAGCTCGATCACCTCGTCGCCGCGGGTGACCGTGGAGCGGACCGAGGCGTTGTCGGACGGGGCCGCGCGCAGGTTCACCTTCTCGCCGGTCACCGTGTGGATGTCGCCGGGGGCCGCCGCCGCGGGCAGGGCCAGCGCCGCCGCCACGCCGAGGCCGGCCAGGGTTCCAAGGAAAGTCTTCGTCATCCGAGACATGTGCATTCTCCCGCAGAACGCGCGCGTCGCGCGCCGTTTCCCCTACAACAGGCAAAGGCGGGGTATGCTCCATGGACAGAGGATGGGCGGGCGGAACTACTCGAAAGACACACCCAGGGGGCTGTCGCCGGCGGGCCAGACGCCGCGGTCCACGGCGCGGGCACCCTCGAAGACCAGCCAGCTCTGCCGCCCGTAATGGGGCAATGGGCGCAGCAGGGCCTGGAGCGCCGCCGCATCGTCCGCCGCCACCGCCAGCAGCGGGTGGCCCTGCGCGGTCCGCGCGGTCCACACCCGCGCCGTCCCGCGCCCCTTGAGGCTGTCCGGCAGCGGCGGCAGGCCGAGCCGGGCCAGCAGCCGGTCGACCTCCCCCGCCGTCCCGATCACGGCGAGCGGGGCGGCCGGGTTGGCGCGGTCGGCGGCAGCGATGCGCGGCGTGCCGTCCGCCAGCCTCTCGGCCAGCGCGCGGGCAGCTTCCGCCGCAGGGCCGTCGGCGGCGATCACCGTGGTGGCGGCGTGGTCCAGTGTCACGTCGCGCAGGGTCGGCGGCGCCTCCCCCGGCGCCAGACGGCGGAACAGGCCGAAGCCGGGATCGACTGCGAGCGCCCGCGGCGCGGCGGCGGTCGGGATCGTCACGGTGGCCTCATTCCGGTCAAGGCGGACATCGTGGCGCTCTGTCCCCGCCACGGTTCGCACCTCCACCGGCACGGTCAGGCCATAGGCCGGCTCACCCTGGCGCAGGGTCAGCGCCACCCCGTCGCCGTTGGCTCTCGCTTGCACCAGTTCCAGCGTCGGCGCCCCCACGCGGGTCAGCCATTGTTGGAAGAAGGGTCCGAGGTCCCGCCCCGACGACGCCGCGAAGGCGCGGCGCAGATCGTCCCACCCCGCGTCCTGGAAATGCTTTTCCTCCCAGAAGCGGCGGATGCCCGCGTCGAAGGCCTCCGCCCCGATCTCGGCGCGCAGCATGTGGAACAGCATCGCCGCCTTGCCATAGCCGACGATCTGGGCGGCGTCGTGGATCTTGGCGCGGAAGTCGGTCAGGGCGGAATCGCGCTCCGCCGGCAGGGCGGCGTAGTCGCGCAGCCAGTCCAGCCGCATCGCCCGCGCCGCGTCCTCCCCGCGCGCCTCCGCCGCCGCGTAGTCGGCCATGAAGGTGGTCAGCCCCTCCGACCAGTTGCCGGGCCAGTTGCCGCCCCCGCCGACGCGCACCCCGTTGCCCCACCAGTTGTGCAGGATCTCGTGGGGCAGCGACTGGGCGCGGATGAAGGGCAGCGGCATCACTTGCCGCCCGATGTAGGTCAGGCTGGGGAAGCCCAGCCCGACGGGCAGCGGCGCCGACAGGATGGCGAAACCGGCGAAGGGATAGGCGCCGATCCGCGCCGCCTGCGCGTCGATGGTCCGGGCGCCGAGGTCCAGATACTCCTCGGCCAGCGGGGCCTGCTCCGGATGGAAGTAGGTGCGCAGGCGCACATCATTGTGCATCCGCTCCGTCACCTGCCACGCCCCGGCGAAGAGCGACGGTTCCTCGACGCTGCGGCCCTCCGCGAAGGTGGCGGTGTAGCCCGCGCCGTCGCGCGTCTCCTCGACCAGACGGCCGGTCGCCACCGCGACGAAGGGCGCCGGCACCCGGACCGACAGGCGCCAGGAGGGCGGAGTCTCCGCACTCTCGGAGGTTGGAATCCAGCCGGTGCCGGCGGGCAGATAGGCGCCCTCCTCCCCACCGCCGCCGCCCCGCGAGTCCGGCGTCAGGGGCGGCAGCGTCCCGGCGTAGCGCAGGCGAAGCTCGCCGCCCCCCTCCGGCACGGTCACCGGCAGGGCGTTGCCGCGCACCGCGACCGACTTGCCGTCGAGCAGCGCTTCCCCCACCGTCAACCCCGGCGCCAGCATCAGCCGGTGCGTCCCGGCGGGCAGGCGCAGCCGATCCTCCACCTCCAGCCGCCGCGCGGCGGGGTCGAGCGTGACGGTCAGGTCATGATGCAGGCCGGCGGCCCAGCCGGGCGCGGCGGCGAGGATGCCCAGAAGGGTGAGGAGGAGGGTGCGCATGGCCCTGCAATATAAGGCTTGGGCTGCGCCGCGCCAGCGCTTGCCCCACCCGCATCACCCCACCCGCGCGCGCACCGCGGTCAGCAGGCTGCACAGCCCGCGGTCGTGAATGCCGATGGTCTCCAGATGGGCGACCGTGTTGGCGAGATAGTCCAGGTTCGGGCCGCGCTCGCCGCGGCAGCAGGCGATGCGCTCGGCCATCGCGGTCTCGTCCATCCAGCCGCAATATTGCCGGTGCCGGCGGTCCACGACGAAGGTGCAGGCGGTGACCGGCGCCCCGCCGTCTCGCGGGCGCACCGGCAGCAGCTTCGGCCGGTAGACGCGGTTCAGCATCTCCCGGTCCCACAGGTAATCCAGCGTCTCCGGCACCCGCTCCGCCGCCACGCGGAAGACGATCCCCCGGCAGGAGCCGCCGCGGTCCAGCCCGAGCACCAGACCGGGCCGCTCCGGCGTGCCGCGGTAGCGGTGGGAAGACACGCAGAAGCGGCGGTGATAGCCGCCCAGCACCGCCGGATGGCGCTCCAGAAAGGGGAATTCCGGGTTCCACATCAGCGAGCCGTAGGCGAAGACCCAGAGGTCGGCGCCGGGCGTCACGACGATGTCGGCGGACCAGGAAGAGGCGGATGATGCCGTGCGCTGCGTCGGTGCGGTGACCGGAAGCTCGGCAACAGACGATTGCGTATCGAGCAGCATGACCCTTAAGTAATGCAGCGTGCGCCGACTGGTGGCGACACGGTGAATGCTAGCACGGCCCCTGGCCGCCCGCTATAAGGTGGGTGCCACAAAACGGAAATGCCACAGATGCGCGTTCGGAAGATCTTGGGCTCCGCCGTTCTCGCCCTGGCCCTGCTGGCCGGCGCCTATTCGGTGTGGTGGTGGCAGGCCGCGGCGGCGGTGGAGCGCGGCGTGCTCGCCTGGATGGACGAACAGCGGGCGGCCGGCGCCGTGGTGGCCCATGGCGGGCTGAGCGTCGGCGGCTATCCCTTCGCCATCCGCGCCGCGCTGGAGGCGCCGCACCTCGCCACCCGCGACGTGGAATGGCGGGGCGCCCGGCTGGTGGCGGAGGCGCCGCCCTGGAACCACACGCGCATCGCGCTGTCCCTGCCCGGCGAGCAGCGGGTGACGGTGGTGCAAGCCAGCCAGCCCCCCTTCACGCTGGTCGCCCGCGACGGCGGCCATGGACATGTCGGCCTCACCCTGACCGGCCAGCCGGTGGAGGCACAACTGGCCTTCACCAACCTCGTGGCGCAGCCCGACGCCCTGCCCGTTCCCATCGCCGCCCTGGACCTGACCGCCACCCAGCCCGCCGCACCGCCGGCCAGCCACAGCGACACCGGCCTGTCCGTCACGCTGGAGGCGCGCGGCGCCACCCTGCCCGACGGCGCACCGGACTCGCTGGGCCGCGAGGTGCAGCGGCTCCTGCTGACCGCGCGCATCCTCGGCCAGCCGCCGAAGCCGGAGCCGGTCAGCCTGTCGGCCTGGAGCCGCGACGGCGGCACGCTCCAGCTCGACGGGCTGAATGTGGATTGGGGACCGCTGAAGCTGGCGATGAACGGCACGCTGGCGCTGGATGCGGCCTTGCAGCCGCAGGCCGCGCTGACCGCGGAGGTGCGCGGGTATCAGGCGGTGCTGGATGCGCTCCAGGGAATGTTCCGGCCCAAGGAGCTGGCGATGGCACGCACGATGCTGGGCCTGCTGGCCCGCCCCACCGGTCCGAACGGCGAGCCGGTGCTGACCGCCCCGGTCACTGTGCAGAACCGCGGGCTGTTCCTGGGGCCGCTGAAGGTCGCGGCGCTGCCGGCGGTGGTCTGGTAGGGCGGCGTGTTGCCCCCACCCTTCCCACGCTGCGCGTGGGCCCCTTCCCTCCCCCGCTTCGCAGGAGAGGGACCAAATCCCCTCCCCTGCGAAGCGGGGGAGGGTCAGGGTGGGGGCAATACACCGCTACATCACAACCTCACGCCGCCTTCAGCATCCCCTGCATGTCCTCGTAGGACGGCAGATGGTCCAGCTTGCCGACCGCGGACACCGCCATCGGGCCGGCGAAGACGCGGTTGGCCGCCGCCGCCACATCCTCCGGCGTCACGGCGTCGATGCGCTCGAAGATCTGTTCGATGGTCCGCACCTCGCCGGTGCGCAGCAGCGTGCGGGCGAAACGGTCGGCGCGGCGCATGGTCGATTCCAGCGACTTGCCCACCGAGAAGCGCATCTGCTCCTTCGACCGCTCCAGCTCCACCGCGGTCACGCCGTCGCGGGCCTTGCGCAGCTCCTCGAAGAAGACCGGCACCAGCTCCGCCACCTCCTCCGGCCCGGTGCCGGCGTAGAAGCTGAGGGCGCCGCCGTCCGCATACTGGATGGGTGCCGCGTAGACCGAGTAGACCAGCCCGCGCTTCTCGCGGATCTCCTGAAACAGGCGGGAGGTCATGCCGCCGCCCAGGATGTTGGCGAGGTGGCGCAGCGCGTAGCTCGCCGAATCCTCGGTGCCGACGCCGGGGAAGGCCGCCATGAAATGCACCTGCTCGGCGTCGCGCTTCAGCAGCGCCGCTCCGCCCTTGTTGACGACCGTCTCGTGGAAGGGGTCGTCCTTGGCGGTCAGATGGCCGAACAGCGCCTCCGCCCGGCGCACCACCGTGCCGTGATCGACGTTGCCGGACACCACATAGACCATGCGGCGCGGGTCGTAATGGGACACATAGTCGAACAGATGCTCGCGCCCGAAGCCCGCGACGTTCTCCTTCGGTCCGAGGATCGGACGGCCCAGCGCCTGCCCGTCGAAGGCGGTGCGGCGCAGCGCCTCGTAGACCACGTCTTCCGGCTCGTCGGCGTAGCGGCCGATCTCCTGGATGACCACGCCGCGCTCCTTCTCCACCTCCTCTTCCGGGAAGACGGAGTTGAGGACGATGTCGCCGATGATCTCGCAGGAGACGTCGACGTGCTTGGCCGCCATCTGCGTGTAATAGGCGGTGACGTCGTAGTCCGTGTAGGCGTTGAACTCACCGCCGCGGTTCTCGATCTCCAGCGCGATGCCCAGCGCGTCGCGGCTTTCCGTTCCCTTGAAGATCATGTGCTCCAGGAAATGGGCGATACCGTTCACCGCCGGCCGTTCGTTGCGCGCCCCGACGCCGACCCAGACGCCGCTGGTCACCGTGCCGAGATGCGGCAAATGGTCCGTCAGCACGCGGAATCCGTTGGCGAGGGTGGTCAGTTGGATCGTCACACAGGGTCTCCTGATAGGGCACGGGACCGCCCGGAACATCGGGGGCGTTGCATTGACGTGGGGCGCCGTCCGCGCAGGAACAACGCTCCGCGGTTTGGGGTCAAGGTCGGGGTGAGGCGCGCCGTCAACCGCGCGGCGGCGCCAAAGCGGCGCTGAGGGCCCGGCGGTTGCGGTGGGCGCGCATCAGCAGCGGCGCCGGAACGTCGCCCGGCACCAGCAGACGCCCGCCCGGCAGCAGCCGCACGCCGTGCCGTTCCAGTTCGTTCAACAGCTCCGCCATGGACCTGCGCATGGTCGTCCTCCACCGGGCAGACTTTTACTGCTCGCATCATGGCGGAGAAGTTCGATAGGATCGATGCGGATCATCCTATCTCGTCGATAGGATGATCCTATTCATTCCTCAATGCCGGCTTTTCAGGGAGGCCAGACGGTCAGACAGGCTGCTGGGCGCCGGCTTCGCTCCGGTGGCGGCATCGAGCGCCGCCTTGATGTTGGGATCGTCCTCTTCCGGCTTGGAGGGCTTCAGCAGGCGGGCCTTGGCGCTGGACGCCTCCGCCTGGGCGAGGTCGCGGGCCGCCGCGTCCTGCATCGCCTTCAGCGCCGTGCCGAGGCTGGAGGTGGCGCCGCTCAGCCCCGCCGCCTGCCGGGCCGCCTCCGCCCGCTGCTCGGCCATGTCGCGCTGCTGGGCGGCACGGCCCATGTCACGTTCGGCCCGCTGCAACGCGCTGCGGGCGGCCTTCAGCTTGCCGCCGGCCTCGGCGTAGGTCGTTTCCAGCATGGTCAGGAACTCGCGCGCGTCCACGGCGTCCTGCTCCTCCCGGTCGATGTCCGGAGCCATCTGCTCCAGCATCCCCACCAGCGTTTCCAGGCTCTTTTCGAGCTGGGCCTTGCGGCCGGCGTCGGTTTCCGCCTCCATCTGGCGCTGCAGATGTTCGGCGGCGGCCATACGCTGGCGGGAGAGTTGAAGGATGGCCTCGGCCTCCTTCTGCTCCTTCTCATAGGCGGCGCGGGCCTGCGCGACCTGAAGGCCGAGGCTGTCCAGATGCTCTTCCATCGTGCGCAGTTCGGCCTCCGTCGCGGCCTTCGGGTCCCAGCGCACCAGGGCTTCCACCGCCGACTGGACGGCCTGATCGGTCTTCACCCCGACGAGGTTGCGGATGAACGAGATCATGGTTGCGGTTCCTCTCTGTTTCGGCGGGTCTGTTTGGGTGGGTCTTCAGCCCGCCATGGCTCCGGCGTTCAGCAGCGCGACGGCGATCTGGAGTCCGGCCAGCGCCGTGCCCGCGGCGACGTTGCCGGATTCGATCATCGTGCGCAGGTCGCGGAACAGCCAGATGGCGATCAGGAAGGTAATCAATTGCAGCACCAGCGCAACGGCTCCCCAGATCAGGATGTCCGCCAGGACGAGGCTGGTCGCCAGCGTTGCCGCCAGCGGGATCGCCAGCGCCACCATCGTGCCGCCCAGCACCACGCCGGCGGCCTGGTTGCCGCTCGCCAGCAACTCGCGCTCGTGCAGGGGAGTGATCGCGACGTAGACGGCCACCCCGATCAGGAACAGGGCCAGGGTCGCTCCGAAATGCAGAAGCAGCAGCGGCAGGCCGGATTCAAGGCCCTGCAGGATTTGCGCGACGCTGGTGTCCATGGTGTCTTCCATACGGGCTGGCGGGATCGGGCGGGAAACTCAGGAGAAGGAGAGCGAGGCGGGGTTGACGTCGATGCCGGCGCGGACCTCCACCCACGCCTCGCCGCCATCCTCCACCGCAGCGACCAGCACATATTCGGTGCGGGGCGCGGGGTCGGCGGCGCCGGTGGGGGCCGCGTAGAGCATGGCGGTCACGCGGCGGGTGCGGCTGCCGCGGTGGTCGGTCAGCGTCTCGTCGAAGGTGACGGGGGCGATCCGGGACGCGCCGGGCGACCACTGCCGCCCGTACAGCTTGCCGTCCTTGGTCTGGAACTGCGGATAGCCGATCATCCCGTCGGCGGGGTCCAGCCAGAAGCCCCATTCGTCGTTGTCGGTGGGGTGCACCTCGTCCAAGACGCTGAACCAGCGGCATTCGTCCGGCGCTCCCCCCGCTCCCAGGTGAAGCTGGTAGAAGCCGCTCCCGCCCGGAAGATAAAGCCGGTGCAGGGTCACGCCGCCGCCCTTCAGCGCGCCGACGGCCTCGACGCTGACCATCGAGCCGGCGCCCTCCGGCGCTGTGGCTTTGATCGCGCCGCCGCCCAGCAGGAAGGGCGTGGGGTCGGGCGTCAGCGTCATGCCCACGCGGAACAGCGAGGGTTCGTAGGACGCGCCGGTGGCCTTGGCCTTCACAATGCCGGCGGCGGTGCTGGCGGCGGTGCTCCAGGGCGAACGGGTCATGGTGGAACCTCCGGTTCGTGAGCCCGACGAGCGGCGGCGCAGAACGGTCACGGCCACCACCATCCCCCCGACGAGGACAATCAGAAGAATCAGGGTGCCCCAACCACCCCCGGAGCCTCCATCGGAGCCGGCCGGGGCGGACGGCGTCTCCGGCGCAGCCTGGGCGACGTCGCGCGGGATGTCGGGGGGCAGGTAGTTGGGATCGCGCGGCTGGTCCTCCTGCGCGCGCAGGCGGGTGTCGAGATCGTCCAGGCGGCGGCGCAGGTCGGGGTCGTCCTGCGAACGCCGCTCCGCCTCCGCGCGCCATTCCGCGTAGCCGGGGTCGCCCTGGTGGTTGTGGAACCAGTCGGCGTAGCCGGGGCGCGACAGGTTATCGAGCAGGAACCATAGGAACAGCCCGTCCCACAGGCCGAAGCTGGGACGGCTGCCGTAGGCCCAGCCGGGCGGACGCCAGCCGCCGTACCAGCCGCCCGGCCCATAGCCGCCGGTGCGCCGCTGCCCCCAGCCCGCGCCGGAACTCGATCCCCAGCCGCCGCCCTGCCATCCTCCTCCGCCCCAGCCGGACCCGGAAGCGGACCCGGACCCGGAACGGGGAGGCGGCGCGGCGACCGGCGGGGTGCGTTCCCGCTGTTGCTGCTGCGCCCGGTAGCGGTCCAGCGCCTCGCCGCTCGACCGCCGCGACACGCCCAGATCGCCGCCGCCGGACGGCGACCCGCCGGGCAAGCCATAGGACGGCCCGCTCTGGGGACGGCTGTAGCCGCCGCTGCCGGTGGACGGCGCGCGCGACGGGGCGGGGCGGGTGGAGAAGGACGGGGTGCGCACCGACGGACGGCTGTATCCCCCGCTGGAGCTTCGCCCGCCTCCGGCCCGCGCCTCCGCCGCCTGCGGCCAGAGCAGAGCGGCACTGGCCGCGGCCAGCCCGGCGGGCACCGCCGCGGGGGCGGCGGCGGGCAGCGGCTGGAGCGGCGCCAGCGCCATAAGGACGCTCAGGAACCGGGCGATAATCCGGTGTCGAAGGGGCATGGGGCCTGCGCGCTGCCGTGGATGCACAGCCAGAACACCCTACATGCCCAATTGTTCGCCATCAACCTCTTCGCCGACGGGTTAGCCATGGTGATGCGGCGGCCCGCGCAGAAACCCCGCCGGGGCGTTCATTGCAAAGACCATGAGAAATTCAGGAAATCGCCGCGCCTCCACAGGGCCGGCGGGAGCAAGTTGTAATACCACTTCTATGGCCGGCGCCTGAAAACGTGTCGCAGGCGGAGCGTTGACTTGACGACTCCCAAGGAGGCGACGTAAGACATCTCCGTTCCGCGGAAGTTCCTTCCGGAATGGTAGGACCAGCGGCGTGGCAAGACGCCGCAAGGGCAAAAAAGCCGGGTCCGCGAGCGCGCCCCCGGGTCGGGGAATCGGACGACTGTTGAGCAACCTTGGATGAGAGGACCGCACCGTGCTTGAAGCTTACCGCCAGCATGTCGCTGAGCGTGCCGCGCTCGGAATTCCCGCCCTGCCGCTTTCGGCCAAGCAGACCGAGGAGCTGGTCGACCTTCTCCTGAACCCGCCGCAGGGTGAGGAAGCCTTCCTGGTCGATCTCATCACGCACCGCGTCCCGGCGGGCGTCGACGACGCCGCCAAGGTCAAGGCCGCCTTCCTGGCCTCGCTCGCCAAGGGCAACGAGACCTCGCCGCTGATCTCCAAGGTCAAGGCGACGGAGCTGCTGGGCACGATGCTCGGCGGTTTCAACATCAAGCCGCTGATCGACCTGCTGGGCGATGCCGAGTGCGGCGAGGCCGCCGCGGCCGGCCTGAAGACCACGCTGCTGATGTTCGACTACTTCCACGACGTCAAGGAGCTGGCCGACAAGGGCAACGCCAACGCCAAGGCGGTGCTGCAGTCCTGGGCCGACGCCGAGTGGTTCACCTCGCGCCCCGAGGTCCCGGCCAGCCTGACGCTGACCATCTTCAAGGTGTCGGGCGAGACCAACACCGACGACCTGTCGCCGGCCCCGGACGCCTGGTCGCGCCCGGACATCCCGCTGCACGCGCTGGCCATGCTGAAGAACCCGCGCCCCGGCATCGTGCCGGAGGAGGCCGGCGTCCGCGGCCCGATCAAGCAGCTTGAGGATCTGAAGGCCCGGGGGAACCTCGTCGCCTATGTCGGCGACGTGGTCGGCACCGGCTCCTCGCGCAAGTCGGCCACCAACTCCGTGCTGTGGTGGACGGGCGAGGACATCCCCTACGTCCCGAACAAGCGTTTCGGCGGCGTCTGCCTGGGCTCCAAGATCGCCCCGATCTTCTACAACACGATGGAAGACGCCGGCGCCCTGCCGATCGAACTCGACGTCTCGCAGATGGAGACGGGCGACACGGTCGAGCTGCGCCCCTACGAGGGCAAGGCGCTGAAGAACGGCGCGGTGATCGCCGAGTTCTCCGTCAAGTCCGATGTGATCTTCGACGAGGTCCGCGCCGGCGGCCGCATCCCGCTGATCATCGGCCGCGGCCTGACCGCCCGCGCCCGTGAGGCTCTGGGCCTCGCCCCGTCGACCCTGTTCCGCCTGCCGTCCTCCCCGGTCGACAGCGGCAAGGGCTTCACGCTCGCCCAGAAGATGGTCGGCCGCGCGGTCGGCCTGCCGGAAGGCCAGGGCGTGCGTCCGGGCACCTATTGCGAGCCGAAGATGACCACGGTCGGCTCGCAGGACACCACCGGCCCGATGACCCGCGACGAGCTGAAGGATCTGGCCTGCCTCGGCTTCTCCGCCGATCTGGTCATGCAGTCCTTCTGCCACACCGCGGCCTATCCGAAGCTGGTGGACGTCAAGACCCACCGCGAGCTCCCGACCTTCATCTCGACCCGCGGCGGCGTCGCCCTGCGTCCGGGCGACGGCGTGATCCACTCCTGGCTGAACCGCCTGCTGATGCCCGACACCGTCGGCACCGGCGGCGACAGCCACACCCGCTTCCCCATCGGCATCAGCTTCCCCGCCGGCTCGGGCCTCGTCGCCTTCGCCGCGGCCACCGGCGTCATGCCGCTGGACATGCCGGAGTCGGTGCTGGTCCGCTTCAAGGGCGCGCTGCAGCCTGGCGTCACGCTGCGTGACCTCGTCAACGCGATCCCGCTCTACGCCATCCGCCAGGGCCTGCTGACGGTGGAGAAGAAGGGCAAGAAGAACATCTTCTCCGGCCGCATCCTGGAGATCGAGGGTCTGCCCGAGCTAAAGGTGGAGCAGGCGTTCGAACTGTCCGACGCCTCGGCTGAGCGGTCCGCCGCCGCCTGCACCGTCCGGCTCAACAAGGAGCCGATCATCGAGTACATGCGCTCCAACATCACCCTGATGAAGTGGATGATCGCCAACGGGTACGAGGACGCCCGGACGCTCGGCCGCCGCATCAAGGCGATGGAGGACTGGATCGCCAACCCGAGCCTGCTGGAGCCGGACGCCGACGCCGAGTACGCCGCGGTGATCGAGATCGATCTGGCCGACATCAAGGAGCCGATCGTCGCCTGCCCGAACGACCCGGACGACGTGAAGCTGCTGTCGGAGGTTGCCGGCGACAAGATCGACGAGGTCTTCATCGGCTCCTGCATGACCAACATCGGCCACTTCCGCGCCGCCGGTAAGATCCTGGACGGGAAGACCGACATCCCGACCCGCCTGTGGATCGCCCCGCCGACCAAGATGGACGCCCAGATCCTGACCGAGGAAGGCTATTACGGCGTTCTCGGCAAGTCGGGTGCCCGCATGGAGATGCCCGGCTGTTCGCTGTGCATGGGCAACCAGGCGCAGATCCGCAAGGGTTCGACGGCCATCTCGACCTCGACCCGCAACTTCCCGAACCGCCTGGGCATCGACACCCGCGTCTATCTCGGCTCCGCCGAGCTGTCGGCCGTCGCCGCCCTGCTGGGCAAGCTGCCGACCCCGGCCGAGTATCTGGAGCAGGTGAGCGTCGTCAACCAGAAGGCCGGCGACATCTACCGCTACATGAACTTCGACCAGATCAAGGAGTTCCAGGACGTGGCCGACACGGTCGCCGCCTGATCCGCCTGAACCTCTTCCCCTCCCCTCGCGCAAGCGGGGGGAGGTCGGGAGGGGGGCCGGGTGCAAGGACTTCTGAAATAGTGAAAAGCCCCGCCGGCATCGTTCCGGCGGGGCTTTTCTTCTTTGGCATCGAGATTAGAACCGCAAAGATACAGAGAGCTTCAGGCCGAACCCTCCGGGCCATGAGCACCGGCCTGCGCCAGATAGGCGCGCGGTGACGCCCCCAGCGTCCGCTTGAACATCGTCGTGAAGGCCGCCGGGTTGTCGTAGCCGAGGTCCAGCGCGACCGTCGTCACCGGCACCCCGGCGACCAGACGCGGCAGGGCGGACACCAGACAGGCCTGCTGGCGCCATTCGACGAAGCTCAGACCCGTCTCGCGCCGGAACAGCCGCGTGAAGTTGCGGCGGCTCATGCCCAGCCCGTCGCTCCAATCCTCGATCGTCGCCTGGATCGTCGGTTCCTGGAGAAACCGCCGGCAGCGCTCCGCCAGGGCGGCGTGGGCGGGAAAGGGCAGCGACAGCGGCTCCACCGGCAGACGGCGCATCTCGTGCAGAAGCAACGCCATCACCGCGCCGTCGTGGCTCTCCGGATCGTAGTCCACCGGCACGTCGATCGCCCGCCCGATCAGGCTGCGGAAGAAGGGCGACAGCGCCAGCACCTCGCAGCGGCCCGGCATGGTGTCGGCCAGCGCGGGGGCCAGATAGAGGCTCCGCGTCATGACCATTCCGATCATGCGGACCTCGTGCGGGACGCCCGGCGGAATCCACAGCCCGCAATGGGGCGGCATCACCCAGCGCCCCTGGGCGGTGGACAGCAGCAGCGTTCCCGTCGCCCCGGACAGCAACTGGCCGCGCCGATGCGTGTGGGCGGCCAGCACGGTGCCGTCCGCGTGATCCTGTCCCAGGGTGATCAGCGGGCGGGGCGACTCCTCGACCGTCTCGATGCGCAGGTTCCGGACCATGGCCCAGTCTCGTAAGAAATCGGCCTGACCGCGGTGGCAGGCCGTCGCGGCTCACCATAGGCTGTTGCTCCACACCAAGCAACGCGCCGCCCGCCCGCCGAGCAAACGCCAAAAAAGGCTTCCTTTCGTGACCGACACCACCCTGTCCCGGCCCAAGGCCGGGGGGACGGCCCTGCCCGTCCTGGGGACGATCAGCGTCTGCCATCTGCTGAACGACCTGATCCAGTCCCTGCTGCCCGCGATCTACCCGATCCTGAAGGGCGGATTCGACCTCAGCTTCGCGCAGATCGGCCTGCTCACCCTGACCTACCAGATCACCGCCTCGCTGCTTCAGCCGATCATCGGGCTCGCCACCGACCGGCGGCCGGCGCCCTATTCCCTGACCATCGGCATGGGCGCGTCGCTGGTCGGGCTGGTCACGCTGGCCTTCGCGCCGAACTACGCGGCGCTGCTGATCGGTGCGACCCTCCTGGGTTTCGGCTCCTCGGTCTTCCACCCCGAGGCGTCGCGGATCGCCCGGCTGGCCTCCGGCGGCGCGCATGGGCTGGCGCAGTCGCTGTTCCAGGTGGGCGGCAACGCCGGCTCGGCGCTGGGGCCGCTGCTGGCCGCCTACATCATCCTGCCGCGCGGGCAGGAGAGCCTGTCCTGGTTCGCGCTCGCCGCCCTGGGCGGCATGGCGCTGCTGACCGGCGTCGGGCGCTGGTATGCGCGCAGCGACCACGCCCGCCCGGTCCGCCGCGGCGCCGCGGCCCGCCACCCCGGCCTGTCCCGCGGGCAGGTGAACCGGGCGCTGGCCGTGCTGATGGTGCTGATCCTGTCCAAGTACGTCTATCTGGCCGGCATCACCAGCTACTACACCTTCTTCCTGATGGAGCGCTTCGCCATGGCGCCGGACGCGGCGCAGCTCTGCCTGTTCGTCTTTCTGGCGGCGGTGGCGACGGGGACGATCATCGGCGGGCCGGTCGGCGACCGGATCGGGCGCAAGACGGTCATCTGGGTCTCGATCCTGGGCATCCTGCCCTTCACGCTGCTGCTGCCCCATGTCGGGCTGACGGCGACGGTCGCGCTGAGCGCGGTGATCGGGCTGGCCCTGGCCTCGGCCTTCCCGGCCATCATCGTTTACGCGCAGGAACTGATGCCCGGCCGCGTCGGCATGGTGTCCGGCCTGTTCTTCGGGCTGGCCTTCGGGATCGGGGGCATGGCCGCCGCCGGGCTCGGCGTCCTGGCCGACTGGAAGGGCATCGGCTTCGTGTTCCAGGCCTGCTCGGTCGTTCCCCTGCTCGGCCTGTTCGCCGCGCTGCTGCCCAACGTTTCCCCGCACAAGGACTCCTGAACCCCTGAAGGCCGCGCCGTTCCAGGCGGCGCGGCCTTCCCTTCGCGGAATTCCCACAAATCCGTCATGGTCATATTGCAAATGAGAATCATTCTTATTATCATTCGACGGAGGCCGGACGTTCCCTCTTTTGCTTGCCGGCCCTGATCCGATTGGCCCACAGGATTGCCCAGAGAGAGACCATGAACGTCACGATCATCTATGGCTCCGACGGCGGCGCGACCAAGTCGGTCGCCTCGCGCATCGCGAAGAAGATTCAGGGAAAGACCGTCGACATCGCCCGCGCCTCCGCCGCGGATTTCGAGAATTGCGACCTGCTGATCCTCGGCGCGCCGACCTACGGGGTGGGCGATCTGCAATGCGATTGGGAGGCCAATTTCGGCACGCTGAAGGCCGCCAACCTGAACGGCAAGAAGGTCGCCCTGTTCGGCACCGGCGATCAGGTGACCTACCCGGAGTCCTTCGTGGACGCCATGGGCACGCTCTACGATCAGGTGGTGGCGCAGGGCGGGGTCGTCGTCGGCTTCACCGACACCACCGGCTACGAGCATTCGGGCTCCACCGCGGAACGCGACGGGCGGTTCGTCGGGCTGGCGCTCGACCAGGACAACCAGTCCTCCCAAACCGACAAACGGATCACCGCATGGATCAGCCAGCTGGCGTGATGCCCCATGATGGGTTGGCCCATGATGGGTTGGCCATGCCTGTCCATCTGCTCGGGCACCATCTGTACGAGTACAGCAAGGGTGTCCGGCCCATGGTCATGATGACGCTCAGCACGCGGGACGCCGACACGGTGACCCGCAAGCTGGCGGAGCGGTTCGTCGACTACCACGTCCAGACGGTGACCGAGGCCAAGGTCAACGTCTTCTTCGGCAACCCGGCCTGCATCGCGATGGTGCGGAGCGTGGTGCGCAAGCCGCTGAACCAGCTGACGCCGGAGGAGGACTTCATCCTCGGCACCCTGCTCGGCTACGACCGCGAGCAGCAGTGCCGGCGCTTCCTGGCCATGGCCCAAGCCGGAAGGGAGGGGGCCGGGCGGGACGGGGCGGTGTCCTGATCCATCCGTCAGGGCACCGTCTCCACCATCCGGAAAAAGGCCGTTTCGGTCTCGACAGGCCGGGCCGCCGCCGTCCAGACTGCTTCCCCAAATAGAATGGAAAACAACCAAGGGGAGGCAGGGATGGCGGCGGCTCCGTCCGGGATGATGTTCGAGAATCCCACGAACGGCCAGCGGGAGGCGGTGACCAACCGCGAGATTCTCTGGGCCTTTCTGCTCGGACCCGTCTACTTCGCAAAAAAGGCCGAGTGGCTGCACGCCGCAATTCACGCGGCCCTGATCCTCATCTCCATCCCGCTGTGGCCGGTCGGCGCCCTGATGACGCTGGGCGTCTGGGTCGGCTACGCCTGCGCGGCGCCGACGATCCTGGAATACCGGTACCAGAAGATGGGGTGGGAGAAGGTCGCGGGCTGAGATGTGACGGGGCGCCGTCGCTGGTGCCCCCACCCAACCCTCCCCCACTTCGTAGGGGAGGGATTCCGAGCCGCCAAGTCACGCGGTCGCGCCGAACTCCTCCGGAGTCAGCACCAGCACGCCGTCCTCGTCGGCGAAGACCAGATCGCCGGGCGTGATGCGGATGCCGGCCAGAGTCACCGGCAGGCCCGTCTGGCCCTCGCCGTTGCGGACGGTCTTGCGCGGGATCGCCGCCAGCGCCTTGATGCCCAGGTCCAGCGTGGCGAGCACCGCGGCGTCACGGACGCAGCCGTGGATGACCACGCCCTCCCAGCCGTTCTTCACCGCGTCCTTGGCGATCAGGTCGCCCATCAGGGCGGCGCGCAGGCTGCCGCCGCCGTCCACCACCAGCACCTTGCCCCGACCCGGCGTGCCCAGCACCTCCTTGACGCGGGAATTGTCCTCGAAGCACTTCACGGTCACCGCGGCGCCGCTGAATTTGCAACGCCGGCCGAAATCACGGAAGACGGGGTCGGCGACGCGGGCGGTCTTCTCGAACCGGTCGTAGAGGTCGCAGGTGCTGTCAAAGTCGGTCATGCGCTTTCGCTCCCCTTCTTTAGGTATTGGCGGAAGAATACCCCCAGATCGGCGATGGTCAATCCTCCGGGGCGGCGATGGCGCCCGTGCTGGTGCGCTCCAGGATGGCGCTGCGGCGGAAGCGGTAGAGTTCGGCGGGGCGCCCGCCGGTCTGGCTCTCATACTGGCCGGTCGGCTCCACCAGCCCGCCGGAGATCATCAGGCGCCGGAAATTCTGCTTGTGCAGCCGCTCGCCGGACAGCGCCTCCACCACCTGCTGAAGCTGGTGCAGGGTGAAGGTCGGGGGCAGCAATTCGAACACGATGGGGCGGTACTTCAGCTTGCCGCGCAGCCGCTCCAGCGCCGTCGCCAGAACGCGGCGGCCGTCGCGGGCCATCGGGCGGCCCAGCGCGCGGGGCATCTCCAGCCTCACTGTGCGCTCCTCCACCCCCGCCCGGCGGGCCAGGTCGTGGTCGCGGAACGCCTCCACCACCAGCCCGGCCTCGTAGAGCAGTTCGTAGCGCTCCAGCACCCGTTCGGAGTCCCACTCCCCGCCGTCCAGGGCAAAGGCCATGCGGGCGCGCTCGCCGCGGCGGGCGCGGGCGGGCTCGTCCGGCGCCGCGGCAACCCAGCGGGCCAGCGCCGGGCGGATCACCGAATCGAGCAGCGCCGGCGGCGAATCGCGCCAGTCCTCCCAAGGAAAGAACTCGTACAGGCCGCGCCACTCCGCCCCGTCGATGCGCAGCGGCGCCTCGCGCAGCAAGGCCAGATAGCCGACCACCAGCGAGCGCGGGCCGCCGAACAACTCATGAGGGTCGCGGTAGCGGTCGCCGAAGCTGTAGAGCTGCTCCACATAGCGCAGGGTCAGCCCGGCCGCGTCCTCCGCCACCGCGCGCAGGCCGTCCTGAAGCGTGCGGAAGCGTTCGGGATCGAAGGGGGCGCCCGGCAGGGCGTCGCGGTGGGGTGGCGGCTCGTCGCCGCGGCGGTGCGATTCGGGGATCTCGAAGCCGCTGCGCACGGTCACCACGCGCGGCTCGGCGCCGTTCGCCGGGGACACGCCCACCGAAACGATGGCCGCCGTAAGCCCGATCTGTGTGTTCTGGCCGATTCGTGTTTCCCCCTCCACGCGCCGTCCGCCTCCCCTTGCCGATCCGTGGGCGGCAGGATAAGCGGCCCGCCGCGGCAAATCACCGGTCTTTCCGCCGGGCACCCCCGTGAAATCTCGCCGCAAGCCGGCCCGGCATGACACTTTTGTGACTCCCCACGGGCGCCGGGGATGTTACACCAGCCGCGACGCTGAGGCTCGCACGCGTCCGTGCGGGTTCTCCAGCACTGCAGGCCGGCGTAAGTTGGAGAACCACGCATGCTGAATTTGTTCCGGGCCCTGATGCCGCGCGAAGAACGGTTTTTCGACCTGTTCGCCGACCACGCCCGGACCGTCGCGACGGGCGCGGAAGCGCTGCGGGCGATGATGGCCAGCGGCCAGGACCTGGAGGAGCGGTTCCAAACCATCCGCCGGGTCGAAAGCGAGGCCGACGCCATCGAAAGGAACATCCAGCTCGCCGTCCACCGCACCTTCATCGTGCCCTTTGACCGTTCGGACATCCAGGAACTCGGCAAGCGGATGGACGACGTTCTCAACCTCATCGAGGAGACCGCGCGTCACCTCGTGGAGGCGGGCTTCATCGACTACACGCCGGAAATGCACGCCCAGGCCGACGCCATCGTGCGCTGCACCGCCCGGCTGAGCGCGGGCATTCCCCTGCTCCGCGACATCCCCAAACACGTCGAGCAACTCCACGCGATGACCGCCGAGGTCTCGCGGATCGAGAGCGAAGGCGACCGGCTCCTGCGCGAAGCCAAGCACCGGCTGCGCGACGAGAGCGGCGGGCTCGACGCCCCCATCACCCATCGCCACGCCCTTCAACGCGAGATCATCGAGCTGCTGGAACGCGTGCTCGATGCCTGCGAGGACGTGGCCGACACCATCGACGGCATCATCGTCGAACAGGTCTGATCCCATGGAAGCCGCTTCCCTCGCCCTGCCCATCCTCATCGGGCTGATCGGCGTCGCCCTCCTCTTCGATTTCCTCAACGGGCTGCACGACGCGGCCAACTCCATCGCAACGGTCGTCTCCACCCGCGTGCTGAAGCCGCGGACCGCCGTCGCGATGGCCGCCTTCTTCAACTTCATTGCCTTCCTGTTCTTCGGGCTGCATGTGGCGACCACCATCGGCACCGGCATCGTCGGAGCGGGGGTGGTCGACCCGCACGTCATCTTCGGCGCGCTGATGGGCGCCATCGTCTGGAACGTCTTCACCTGGTGGCTGGGCATCCCGTCCAGTTCGTCCCACGCGCTGATCGGCGGCCTCGTCGGGGCGGGCGTGGCGAAGGCGGGACTGGACGCCGTGGTGGTGTCCGGTCTGGCGAAGACCGCCGCGGCCATCGTCGTCTCGCCGGTGGTCGGCTTCCTGCTGGCCAGCGTCATGATCGTGGCGGTGTCCTGGCTGTTCCGGCGCAGCACGCCCTTCGCGGTCGACCGGCTGTTCCGCCACATCCAGATCGGCTCCGCCGCGCTCTACAGCCTGGGACACGGCGGCAACGACGCGCAGAAGACCATGGGGATCATCGCCGTCCTGCTCTATTCCCAAGGCATGCTGGGGGAAACCTTCCACGTGCCCTTCTGGGTGGTCATCACCTGTCAGGCCGCGATGGGGCTGGGCACGCTGTTCGGCGGCTGGCGGATCGTCAAGACGATGGGGTCCAAGCTCACCGACCTGAAGCCGGTCCAGGGCTCCTGCGCGGAGACGGGCGGCGCCATCACGCTGTTCGTCGCGACGTGGCTCGGCGTGCCGGTCAGCACGACCCACACCATCACAGGCGCGATCATCGGCGTCGGCGCCGCCCGCCGCACCAGCGCGGTGCGCTGGGGGCTGGCGCAGGGCATCGTCATGGCCTGGGTCATCACCCTGCCGGCGACCGCCATCGTCGGCGCGCTCTTCTACGAGCTGTCGCTGGCGCTGTGGTGACAGGCCCGGCGGGGCCGGAGCGCGGCACGGCGGGCCGAACGGCCCGCCACCGACCCACCCGGCAATGAAGCGCAGAACGCGAAAAGGGCGGCCCGAGGCCGCCCTTTTTCGTACCATCCGCGCTGTGTAATGGAGCGGGCGAAGGGATTCGAACCCTCGACCCCAACCTTGGCAAGGTTGTGCTCTACCCCTGAGCTACGCCCGCGCCGCTCCAGCGGAGGAGCGCCCGTATACGCCCCGGCGACGGCCAAGGCAAGCCTATTTTTTCACACGACACCAATCCTTGCGGTGGAGACGCCTCGACACGGCCGGAATGCAGGGCGGGACGGGCCGCCGCTTGCGGATTGCATGAGAAAGCATACCAACATATGTTAGGCTGCCTCGTTCAGAACAAAATTGCCAATCCGTTGTTTTGAATGTCTGCGCATTTGAATTTGTTTCCTCTAACATGCCGATGACGCTCCGCAGGGGGGCTTCGATGGCCGGAACGGACATGGATTTGGGCGGACCGCAACCGATGCCCATGACGGCGCCTCGGGAGGCGTCGTGCCGTCCCATGCCCGCACCTGACGCCCGTGCCGCCGAATCGCCGGATGGCGGAGCAGCCCGGCGCAACAACGCGGAACGCAAGGTCGTGACCGTGCTGTTCGCCGACATCGTCGAATCCTCCAGCATGGTGTCGGGCCGCGACCCGGAAGAGGCCGACCAGACCCTGCTCACCATCCTGCAGGTCCTCACCGACGCGGTGGAGCGCTACGGCGGCACGGTGGCCCAAGTGCTGGGCGACGGCATCATGGCGGTGTTCGGCGCCCCCTCCGCACTGGAAGACCACGCGCTGCGCGCCTGCCTCGCCGCGCAGGACATCGCCCGCTCGGCCATCGATTCGGACGAATTCAAGATGCGGGTCGGCATCAGCTCCGGCGAGGTGGTGGCCCAGATCATCGAGACGGGGGTGTGGACCGACTACCGCACGGTGGGCGAGACCGTGCACATCGCCGCCAAGCTGCAGCAGCGGGCGCATCCCAACAGCGTGCTGCTGAGCCGCGAGACGCTGGACCTCGTGCCCAAGGGGCTGAGCGTCCGTCCGGCGGGGACGCTGCGCCTGTCCGCCGCGGCGGAGCCGGTGACCGCCTTCGTGCTGGAGGCGGCGCAAGCGATGCGGCGCACCGCGATGGACCTGCTGTCCGCCGAAGGCACCCTGTTCGTCGGGCGCCAGCCCGAACTGGCGGTGCTGTCCGGGGCGCTGCGGCAGGCCGAGCGGGGCCGCGGGACCTGCGCCATCCTGATCGGGGAAGCCGGCATCGGCAAGTCCCGGCTGACCGGAGAGCTGATGCGCAGTCCGGAGGCTGCGGCCTTCACCACCACCATCTGGCCGCAATTCCCGATTCGTCGCCTGGGCGACCCCGACGACCTGGAGGCCGCGGCCCGCTGCCTCGCCCTGTCCGTCTGCGGAGCGGCGGATAGCCCGGCGCCGGACGGCCCAGCGCTGGAAGGTGTGGCGGTGGAGGGTGTGGCGGTGGCGCGCCTGACCGCTGCAGCCGCGCGCAGCGGCGGCGAGCTGGCCGGCGAGGCGATGCGGGAACTGCTCGGCCAGCCCTCCGTCCACCCGCTGTGGCAGGGACTCGACCCGGCCCAGAAGGCCGATTTCAGCGTCGACGGTCTGGTCGCGGCGATCCGCGAGCTGTCCGTGGAACGTCCGCTGCTGATCCTCGTCGAGGACGCTCACTGGACGCGCGGGCTGACCAACCGCCTGCTGGATGCGCTGGCCGGGGGGGTGGAGGACGCCCGGGTCTTCGTCCTGGTCACCTCGCGGCCCGACGCACCCGGCGGCTGGTCCGCACCGGACTCCGTCCACGCCATCACGCTCGACCCGCTGGAGCCGCTGCAGGCCGACGAGTTCCTCGACCATTGGCTCGGCCACAACCCGTCGCTTGCCGACCTGAAGGCGCGCGTCGCGACGCAAAGCCAGGGCGTGCCGCTCTATCTGGAGGAATCGCTGCGCACCCTGGAGACCACCGGGGTCATCGTCGGCAGTCCGGGACGCTACCGGCTGAGCAGGACCGACGCCCGGATGGTCCTGCCGGCTACGGTGCACGGCTTGCTGGCCTCGCGGATCGACGCGCTCGACCCCGATCCGCGGCGGGTCCTGATGCACGCGGCGGTGATCGGCACTTCGGTCGATCTGGGCCTGCTGCGCGCGGTCTCTCCCATTCCCGCCGCCGACCTGCCGGCGGCTCTGGCCCGCCTGGAGCAGAGCGGCTTCTTCGCGCGCTCCCGCCTGCTGCCGAATTTGGAACTGACCTTCCGCCACGCGCTCGTCCAGGAGGTCGCCTACGCCACCCTGACCAAGCGGGAGCGCCAGCCGCTGCACGGGCGGGTCCTGCACGCCCTGCGTCGGCGCTCCGACCGCAACCTGCCGAACCGGGCGGAACTGATCGCCCATCACGCCTTCTACGCCGAGGATTGGCCGCTCGCCTGCGCCTACGGCCGGCGGGCCGGACGTCGGGCGGAGATGCGCTGCAAGCATTTCGACGCCGGGCGTTTCTATGAGCAGGCCCTGAAGGCCTTGGATCATTTGCCGGACACCCGCCGCAACACCCAGCGGCGGATCGACCTGTGGGTCGGCATTCCCCTCGTCCTGCTGCCGCAGGGGCGCCAGCTGGCCGGCGACCCGCTGGAAGAGGCGCGGGACATGGCGCTGGGCATCGGCGACCCCATCCGCTATGCCCGCGCGACCTCGCTCAAGGCATCCTTCCAATGGGTCTACGGCGTGCTCGACGGGGCCATCGCGCTCAGCCGCAGCGCGCTGGACCATTTGGGCAACCGGGGCACGATGGAGCTGCGCATCCAGGGGCTGATGCGGCTGGGCGGCATGCTGGTGGACAAGGGGCATTTTCCGGAAGCCCAGGAGAAGCTGGAGCAGGCCCGCAGTCTGGCGCTGGCCCATGCCCCGCGCGCGCGGTTCGGCCTGACCGCGGTGGCGGTCGCCATAACCGCCGCCTACCAGGGCCGCTGCCTCGCCGAGCTGGGGCGCGACGACGAGGCCGTCCGGGTGATGCTCCACGCGCTCGACATTGCGGAAGAGGTCGGGCACGCCTTCTCCGTGTCGTCGGTGAAGGTCCATCTGGCGCTGGTCCACATCATCGGCGAGCGCTTCGCCGAGGCGCTGCCGCTGTTGAAGGACGCCGTCACGATCACCGAGGCGACGCGCCTGCACATCTTCCAGCCGATCACGCTGGGCGCGCTGGGCTACGCCATCGCCCGCACCGGAGGTCCCACGGAAGGCGCGCGCCTGCTCAACGCCAGCCTGGAACAGGCGCACATCCTGAACCACTCCCTGCCCAGGCCGCGGATCCTGAACTGGATGTCCGATCTGGCCCTGGAGACGGCGCAGCACGAGACCGCGATCGGCTGCGCCGCCAAGGCGCTCGGCATCGCGACGGACGCCGGCCAATTGTCCGAGCAGGGCTGGTCGCACTTCGCCCTGGCCCAGGCCTTCACCGCCGTCGGCCAGCATCGCGAGGCCATGGAGCATCTGGCGGCTGCCGAGACGATGAGCCGCCAGCTGTCCATGATGCCGCTCGCCGACCGCTGCCGGGCCTTCCGCCGCTGCCTCGCCGAGTCCAGCCCGCATCCAGCCCGGTGACGTGATCCGGTAACGCCCTTTCGGAGCGTCAGGCCACCAGCGTGGTGGTGCCCGCGGCGGTGCCGCGGAAATGGTTCAGAACATAGACCCGGACGCTGGTGGCGAAGGGGATGCCCTCCGTCCGGCCGTCATGGATGTCGGCGCACAGCGCCTCCAGCGACTTGCCCTGGGACTTGGCGATGTCCTTCAGCCCGTCCCAGATCGTCGCCTCCAGCCGCAGGCTGGCGCGGCGCCCCCCGATCATCAGCGAGCGGGTCACCACGGCGGGCGGAGCCGCCAGCGAGCTGAGGTCGGCCATCTCGTCGAGGCTGCGGGGAATGCGGCGGTCCAACTTCATCGGTACGCTCCTGTCTCGGCTGGCCGGTTCTCGGCTTGGCGAATTTTTCCTGCGTCACCGGAATTTTTCCGGGACTAAAACATGCGTGTGTGCGCGTGTAGGCGATTTTTACCCGGCGCCGGGGCGTCCGGCATGTGAAGTTCTTCACAGTCCGGACGGGTCATCGCGGCCAAGGTTTCGACATACCGCAGTATTCGCGGTTTCTCAAAACCCACGCCCAGGAGCTGTTCCCATGACCGCCATCATCGACCAGACCGCCCTCATCCGTGGCGCCGACGGCCGTCTCTTCGCCGTGACCGCCCAGGGCGTCACCGAAGTCGCCGAGCAGGCCGCCGCTCTGACCGCCACCGCCCGCATCGGCGACCGCCGCGCCTTCAACAGCGACGACCACGAGGCCGCCCGCCACGCGATCACCCCGGGCCTCTGACCGGCGGGGCGACCCCGCCGAGGCCCGCCAACCGGGCCTGTTCTTCGGGCCGTGGCGACCGGTGTTTTTCCTGACCGGCCTGCCACGGTCCCCGCCCGGCCCTCCCCCTTCGCCGGCGCTCCTTCCGGTTCACCACGGGCATACCGTGGCGGCGTACCTTGGTGGAGACCGTCTCCCATGCCCCTCGATTTCGTCCGCGGCATCGCCCGGGACCCGGCCATGTCCGACCAGCCGCTGAAGGTCCACACTACCGGAACCCACCGGATCGCCACGCCGGACCAGACGCTGGCCCGCGTCGCCCCCTTCCTTCCCGTCATGGGCATCACGCGGGTGGCGAACGTCACGGGGCTGGACCGCGTCGGCATTCCAGTCGTCATGGTGACCCGGCCGAACTCCCGCTCCATCTCCGTCGCCCAGGGCAAGGGCGTGACGCTGGCCGCCGCCAAGGCGTCGGGCGTCATGGAGTCGATCGAGAGCTACCACGCCGAACGCATCACCCTGCCCCTGAAATACGCCAGCTACGATGAGCTGCGCTGGACCCACCGGGTGGTGGACGTGACCCGCCTGCCGCGGCTGTCGACCAGCGCCTTCACCCCCCACACCCCGATGCTGTGGATCGAGGGCGACGATCTGCTGGGCGGCGGACGGACATGGGTGCCGTTCGAGACGGTGCATTTGAACTTCACGCTGCCGATGCCGCCGGGGTCCGGCTGCTTCCTCGCCGGGTCCAACGGGCTGGCCTCGGGCAACAGCCTTGCCGAGGCGACCGCGCACGCCATGACCGAACTGGTCGAGCGCGACGCCGCCACCCTGTGGCGCCTCGCCTCTCCGGAGGCCCAGGCCGCCACCCGCATCGATCCCGCCAGCGTCGCCGACCCGGTCTGCCGCTCGCTGCTCGACCACTTCGACGATGCGGGAGTCGCGGTCGGCCTGTGGGACATCACCAGCGACATCGGCCTGCCGGCCATCCTTTGCCGCATCGCGACGCGGGAAGACGCGCCGCAGCACAGCATCCGCCCGGCCATGGGCATGGGCTGCCACACCGCGCCGGAGGTCGCGCTGTCCCGCGCCCTGACCGAAGCGGCGCAGAGCCGGCTGACCTTCATCGCCGGGGCCCGCGACGACATGCCCCGCTCCGAATACGAACGCCACCTCGACCCGGTGCAGCACGCGCGTTGGACGGCGCTGATCACCGAGGGCACCGGGCGCCGCGACTTCGCCGCGATCCCCGGCCTCGCCGGACGCACCATCGAGGAGGATCTGGCCCGCCAGCTCGACCGGCTGCGCGCCGTCGGCATCGAAGAGGCCGTGGCGGTGGACCTGTCCAAGCCGGAGTTCGGCATCGCCGTGGTCCGCTTGGTCGTTCCAGGCCTGGAGGGGCTCGATTCCTCCCCGGACTACCTGATGGGTGCGCGGGCGCGCGCCGTGGCCGGCGCGTGAGGCCGGGGAGAGTATAATGAGAACGAAGACGGAGACTCCCATGCGGATGACGGACGGGCTTTACGTCTTCCTCGGCCCCACCCTGCCCCGCACCGACGCGGCCCGGCTTCTCGACGCCACCTATCTGCCGCCGGTCGCCCAGGGTGACATCATCCGGCTGTGCGAGCGCAAGCCGCGGGCGATCGGCATAGTGGACGGTTATTTCGAAAACATCCCGTCCGTCTGGCACAAGGAGATCCTGCACGCCATCCACCAGGGAGTGGCGGTGTTCGGAGCCTCCAGCATGGGCGCCCTGCGCGCCGCGGAACTGCACCCCTTCGGCATGATCGGCGTCGGCGCCGTCTTCGAAGCCTTCCGCGACGGCCGGCTGGAGGACGACGACGAGGTGGCGGTGATCCATGGCCCGGCGGAACTCGGCTATCCCAGCCTGTCCGAAGCCATGGTGAACATCCGCCGCACCCTGGCCGACGCGGCGCAGGAGGGTGTCGTCCCCGCTGCCACGGCGCGGCGGCTCGAGTCCATCGCCAAGGCCCTGCCCTACCGCGAGCGCGGCTATGGCCGGGTGTTTCGCCTCGCCGCCGCCGAGGGGCTGGCGGAGGAGGAACTCGCCGATCTCCGCCACTGGCTGCCCAACGGACGGTGTGACCAGAAGCGGGAGGACGCGCGCGACCTGCTCGGGACCATGCGCCGCTGGGCGATGGACGGCGGGCGGGCGCCCGAAGCCCGCTTCCATTTCGAGCACACCGCCCTGTGGGACCGCGCCCTGCGCGACGGCGCGCACTCCCGAACGGGGAATCCGCTGGACTGATCGTCCTCCGGGTGCCATCAACGGTCCGACGGCACTCAACCGGGACCGCGAACGCCATGGCCTTACTGAAGGACGTCGCCGGCATCCTGCGGCGCAACCGAATGTTGGGCATCCTCGACGACGTCCGGATGCAGGAGCTGGTCGCGCTGGGCCGGGTCTCGCGGTTCCACGAAAACCAGACCGTCTTCAGCAAGGGCGATCCCGGCGATTGCCTGTACGCCATCATGAAAGGGCAGATCGCCGTCTCGACCTCGTCGGAGGATGGCAAGACGATGCTGCTCAACATCCTGAACCCCGGCGACGTGCTGGGGGAAATCGCGTTGATCGACGGCAAGGACCGCACCGCCGGGGCCACCGCGCTGCGCCCGGCGGAACTGTTCCGCATCGACCGTCCGGAATTCATCTCCTTCCTGGAGCGCCACCCCTCGCTGTGCATCCGGATGATGGGGGTTTTGTGCGAACGCCTGCGCTGGGTGTCGGAAAACATCGAGGATGCGGTTTTCCACGACGTGCCGCGCCGGCTCGCCCGGCGTATCCTGCTGCTGGCGGACACCTATGGGCAGAAGACGTCCGCCGGGCTGCGCATCAACCAACCGGTGTCCCAGGAGGCGCTGGCGTCGATGCTGGGTGTCACGCGCGAGATGGTGAACAAGAGTCTGCGTGCATTGCGCAACGCCGGGGCGATTACCTATAACAAAGGTTTTATCATCATCACCAATCTACACATGCTTAAGGATATGGCGGGAGAGTCGGACGACGTGCCGTAAGGCCACCCAACACCTCCGTTGAGTTTTATCGTCGCAAATTTTTTCAATCGCGCTATATTGGCTCACGACACAAAACACGGCTGACAGTCGAGGAATACAGGGCTATGTCGGGTCAGGATTCACAGGCGTCCAACGCGCCATCGCCGCTGAACGCCATCCCGCTGGTGGCACGCACCGTCAAGCTGTTCGGAAGCCCGACGCAACTTCGGTTGGAGCCGTCCTATTGGGAAGCGCTGGACGACATCTGCCACCGGGAAGACCTGACCGTGGACGAACTGTGCAGCGACCTGAAGGACCGCCTCGATTCGCAGTCACGCCGGTCGCGCGGCAACGCCGTGTCGCTGGCCAACGCGGTCCGCGTGTTCATCGTCGGCTATTACCGCAAGGCGGCGACGGAAAAAGGTCACGACCGGGCCGGCCATGGCCGCGGCGACCCCTTCATCAGCACGCCCTTCGACCTGCCTCCGATCCAGCCCGCCAAGGAAGGCTGATTTACCGGCGCTCCTCCCACTGAACAGCGCATGTCCCGGGGACAGGACGGTGGCCACCGCTTTCCCGTGAGGAAATGTCGCGACCGTTGAAAGTGTTCAACGTCCGGCTTGCGCCGCGACGGGATTTGGTGTGTTGATCGGTCCGGCGGCATCACACGGTCGGCAGACCGGGCCATCCGTGGGCCGCCACTCCCGTCCACCGCGGAGCCGACCGTTCATGAGCGGGATCCAGCCGTCCGCCATTCGACCGATGCTTGCCCGGTGGTTCGGGGACCGCTCCTTCCTGTCCGGCTTGTCCGCCCTGCTGATCCTCATGGCCGTGTTGGCGGTGCTGGTCCGTCACAACTACCTGCTGTTCCATCTCTGCGCCGAGATGTTCGCCGTCGCCATCTCCATGACGATCTTCACGATCGCCTGGAACACGCGCGACACCAACCAGTCGCCTTTCCTCGCCTTCGTCGGTCTGTCCATGCCGGGCATCGCGCTGCTGGATCTGCTCCACGCCATCGCCTTTCCCGGCATGAACGTCATCGGCGAGGCCAGCGTCAACCAATCCACCCAGCTCTGGATCGCCGCCCGCGGCCTTCAGGCGGCTGTTTTCCTGGCCGCTCCGCTGCTGACCGAGACGCGGCTGCGCGCGGGCGACGTGCTGCTGATCCAGGCCGCCGCGGTGGCCTGCACCTTTCTGTCGATCTTCACCTTCGGCATCATGCCGGACGCCTTCATTCCTGGCGTCGGGCTGACACCCTTCAAGATCGGTGCCGAATACACGTTCGGCGCTGCGGCCGTCGTCGCCTGTCTGCTGCTGTTCGGCAAGCGCCGGCAGTTCGAGCCCAGGGTGTTCGGCCTGACCTTCGCCGGCATCGCGCTGCTCGCCCCGCAAGAGCTGATCTTCACGCTCTACGACCATCCGCACGGGGTGGCGAACGCGCTGGGGCACTTCATAAAAATCCTGTCCTTCTACCTGCTCTACCGGGCGATCATCGTCACCGCGCTGCGAAACCCCTACGACCTTGCCTTCTACCGGATGCGCCGCAGCGAGGAAGCCCTGCGCGACCATCTGAGCGGGCTGGAGTCCCTGATCGCCACCCGCACCGCCGAACTGCGGGAGAGCGAGGCACGCTGGCGGGCGCTTCTGGAATGCTCGAACGACTGGTTCTGGGAAACCGACGAGCGCGGGCGCTTCACCGCCCTGTCGCCGCGGGCCCAGGAATCCACCGGGCGCGGCGGGGCGGAGCTTTTGGGATTCACCCACGCCGATCTCCTGGACCGCAACCGTCCGGAGGAGGATTTCCCCATCCTGATCGAGGCATTGCACCGACGGGAGCCCTTCCGCCGTCTCTCCTTCCCGCTGGACGCGCCGGGAGGGGCCGCGCGCTGGGTGATGGTCAGCGGCACGCCACGCTATGACGGCAACGGCACCTTTCTCGGCTACCGCGGCACGACCAGCGACATCAGCGCGCGGCGCCAATCGTTGGAAGCGGCGCGGCAAAAGCAGACCATGGCGGCGCTCGGCAGCCTCGTCGGCGGCCTCGCCCACGAAATCAACAACCTGCTGCAGCCGGTCATCAGCCTGTCCGATCTGGCGCGCGGCCGCGTCGGGGAGGACCGCAAGCTTCAGGCCTACCTGAACGCCATCCACGACAGCGGGGTGAAAGCCCGCACGATCATGCGCGACGTCCTCCAGTTCGCCCGCGTCGAGGTGGCCGACTCACCGCCGGGCAACCTTGAGGACGCCGTACGTTCGGCCCTGGAACTTGCCGCCCCGTCGATGCCTCCGTCCATCGAGACGCGCACGCGTCTGGAACCCGGCCTGAGCGCGGTGACGATCACCGCGACCGAGCTGACCCAGGTCCTCCTCAATCTGATTCAGAATGCCCGCGATGCCATGCCGCAGGGCGGCACCCTGGCCATCGGCGCCCGTTCCCTGACCCTCAGGGAGCGGGACACCCCCCTCAGCCAGCTCGGCGAAGGCGAGTATGTGCGGTTGACCGTGACCGACACCGGCACGGGGATGGATGAGGGAACGCGTCAGCGTGTGTTCGATCCCTTCTTCACCACCAAACCGGTCGGAAAAGGGACGGGGCTTGGGCTTTCGGTGGTATATGGTATTGTGCGGAACGGGGGCGGCGACATTCGGGTCGAAAGCGCACCCGGACGCGGTTCGTCCTTCATCATCGACCTGCCCACCGCCCCGCCCGGCGGACCGGGCCAAACGACACATGGGATGCTGGTTCATGGCGAAGGTGCTGGTCGTTGAGGATTCGGCCGCCGTGCGGCTGGCGGTCACCGAAGTGATCGAGCAGGCGGGCCATGAGGTCGTGGAAGCGGAAAACGGCCGCATCGCCATCGCCCTGCTCGACGGCGGCGCGACCTTCGACCTGATCGTCACCGACGTGCTGATGCCCGAGGCCGACGGGGTGGAGGTCATCAAGGCCGCGCGCACCCGCAACCCCGGCGCGCAGGTGCTCGCCATGTCGGGGGGAGCGCCAAACCTTCCCGCGGGCTATGCCTTGAAGATGGCCGAAATGTTCGCAGCCGATGCCGTGCTCTACAAGCCATTCCTGAACGAGGAACTGCGCAAGGCCGTGGCCCGCCTGCTGTCCGCAGCGGATGGCTCCGGGGCCGGCTGACAGCGGGCCGGCGGCGTCCCATTGCGTCTTGGGCGTTGCGTCTTGGGCGTTGGGTCTTGGCCATTGCATCCTGGTCCCGCTGTGTCTTTCAACACACACTGTCTCCGGGACGCATCACGGCGGCCATCGGCTCCCTTGACCGAAGTTATCCACAAAATAGTGCATAAGACGGTGGATAAGGCTGTTGAACCCTCGGTCCCGCCTGCCTGCCGCGAGGGTGCCGGAAAACGCCCCTGAAACGGCACCGATTCGGGGTGCCGCACCACGAACGGCCAGGATCGGCGCAACCCATGCGCCATCCCCTACCCCTAAGATGGTCTGGTCGGCTCCGCCCCCCCTCGCCACTATGAAACCATGCTTTGCGAAGGTGGAAAGGACGGGGGATGGCCCATTTTCTCGTGACCGGCGGCTGCGGCTTCATCGGATCGCATCTGGCTGACCGGCTGATCGGCGACGGGCACCGGGTCACCATTCTGGACGACATGAGCACCGGCCGACTGGAGAACAAGCCGCTGCTGGCGAAGCTGGTGGTTGGCGACGTCGCCGATCCGGACGCGGTCCATCAAGCCATGCAGGGGGTGGACGGCGTGTTCCATCTGGCCGCCGTCGCCTCCGTCCAGCGCTCGCGCGAATTGTGGGCGGAAACCCACCGCACCAACCTGTCGGGAACCGTGGCCGTCTTCGAGGCGGCGCGCAACGCCCGCAACGGCAACCCGGTGCCGGTGGTCTACGCTTCCTCGGCCGCGGTTTATGGCGACAACACGGCCACTCCGCTGCGCGAGGACGCCGTGACGCGCCCGCTGTCCGCCTATGGCGTGGACAAGCTGGGCTGCGAGCTGCACGCCAACGTCGCCTGGGCCATCCACGGGGTGCCGACGACCGGCTTCCGCTTCTTCAACGTCTACGGTCCACGGCAGGACCCGTCCTCCCCCTATTCCGGGGTGATCTCGATCTTCGCCCGCCGGGTGGCGCAGGGCGAGGATGTGACGATCTTCGGCGACGGCGAGCAGGTGCGCGACTTCGTGTTCGTCGGCGACGTCGTGCGCTTCCTCGTAAAAGCGATGGAGATCAAGGCGATGGAACGCCAACCCCAGGGGGCGGAGGTCTTCAACCTGTGCACCGGCCGCCCGACCTCGCTGCTGATGCTGCTTGAGGTGTTGCAGGAGCTGTGCGCCAGCCGGGTGCGCCGCCTGCACCAGCCGGCACGGGTGGGCGACATCCGCGTGTCGATCGGCGACCCGGCGCGGCTGCGCGCCACCTTCGGCGAGGGCTGCCGGTTCGGCCTGCTGCAGGGCTTGAGCGCAACTCTGACCGGGGAGATGCCACGGTAACGCGGCGCTCCCCGCCCCTAGACGTCGCGGCTTTCCAGCCGGGGCAGGCCAACCACCTTCAGGCGGCTTTCGCTGAGTTCCCCCACCTGATCCAGGATCGGCAGGGCGACCGCGGCGACGTGGGCGTTGATGCGCTTCAGGTCGCGCAGGATGTCCAGCACCAGGGCGCTGGTCTCGATGCTGGCGGCGTCGCCGCGGCGCACGCGGTCGAGGTGGCGGGCGGTGGCGGTCCGCTCCAGCGCCCGCACCGCGTCCTTGCCGGCGATGAGCTGCCGGGCCAGCCGCCGGTCCTCCCCGATCAGGATGCCGAGCGCCGTGCGCAGATTCTCCACCGTCCGGCGGTGCAGGTCCTCCACCTCCCGGAAATCATCCGGCGCGAAATGCAGGTGGTGGCGGATGCGCTTGGCGGCGAGTTCCATCAGGCTCTTGTCGATGATGTCGCCGATGTGCTCCAGGTTGATGGCGAAGGCCATCAGGTCGTCGACCCGCCGGGTCTCCTCGGCGTCGAGGTGGCGGCGGCCGAGCTTGGCGAGGTAGAGCTTGATGGCGGTGTGCAGCCGGTCCACCCGGTCGTCGGCGCGGCTGACCTCGGCGATCGGGCGCTCGTCGTTCTGGCGCAGGGCGGTCAGGCTGCGGCACAGCATGTCCTCCACCAGATCGCCCAGCCGCAGGGTCTCACGCACGGCGCCGGCGATGGCGACGGAAGGAGTCTCCAGCGCCGATTCGTCGAGGTGCCGGGGCGTCGCCGCGTCCTCGCCCGCGTCCTCCGGCTCGGGAAGCAGCCGCTCCGTCAGCCGGGCGAGCGGCGTCACCAGCGGCAGGAAGAGCAGCGCCAGCGCCGCGTTGAAGGCGACGTGCGCGCTCACCACCGCGGTCAGCGGGGCCATGCCGGCCAGGAACGACGACGCCATCGGCACCAGCGGCAGGGCCAGAAGCGAACCGCTCACCCGGACCAGCAGATTGCCCAACGGCACCCGCCGCGCCAACGCGCCGTCCGCCGAGGTCGCCAGCACCGCCGGCACCGCGCCGCCCAGGTTGGCGCCCAGGACCAGCGCCACCGCCGTCTCCGTCCCGATCACCCCCGCCCCGGCCAGGGACCCCGCCAGCATCACCGTGGCGAGGCTGGAATGCACCGCCGCGGTCAGCGCCGCCGCGACGATCAGCGCGAACAGCGGCTCGCCGCCCAGCGCCTCCAGCATCGCCTGGACCAGCACCGATTCCCGGACCGGCAGGGTGGCGGCACCCAACAGCTTCAGGGCGAGCAGCATCAGCCCGATGCCGACCAGGATGCGGGCCAATGCACGCCGCCCGCGATGCTCGCCGCCGAGCGCGTGCAGCGCCCCGCCGATCAGCAGCAGGCTGGGCGACAGCCAATGCAGGTCGACGGCGAGCAGCCGCGCGACGAGGCTGGTCCCGATGTCGGCGCCCAGCATCACCGCCAGCGCCATGGGGGTGGTCATGAAGCCCTGCCCGGCCATTGAGGCGGTCATCAGGGCGGTGGCCGTGCTGCTCTGCACCGCGATGGTGGCGGCGACGCCGGCCAGGAAGGCAGCCAGCCGGTTGCGCGTGCCGTGGCCGACCCAGCGGCGCACCGCCGCGCCACCCCACCGGAAGACGCCCGTCCGCACCAGCCGCAGCGCCCACAGCAGCAGCGCCACGGCGCCGAGGATGTCGATCAGGACCAGGGTGGGCGAGACGGCGGCGGTCGTGATGGCGGTCCTCCCGGCGTGTGGGCCTCAACAAAAGGACGATGGAGAGTGGGGCATCATGAAAACGTAACAATCGCAGGGCGCAACCTGATCCCCCGCGAAAGGCGTATTCCTTTTGCCGGGACGCGGCCCTTACCCCCGCGTCACCAGCCGGATGCCCAGGGCCACCGGCAGGATGCCCAGCAGGTCCCAGGGCTGCACCGTCTCGCCCAGCAGCGCCCAGCCGAACAGCATGCCGAGCGGCGGCATCAGGAAGTGATAGGCGCTGGCCTCCGTGGCGCTCGTCCGCTGCAGCAGGCGGAACCACAGCAGGTAGCCGCCGATCGACACCACCAAGGCCTGATAGACCAGCGAGGCGGCGAAGCCGGCGGTCAGCCGGATCGACCCGGCGTCCTCCAGCAGCAGCCCAAGGGGCAGCAGCGCCAAGCCCGCCGCCAGAACCTGCACCCCGGTGCCGGCGAGCAGCCCGGTCCGCGGCGCCAGCCGCTTGAACAGCAGCGTCCCCGCCGACAGCGCCATCAGAGCGCCGACCGCGAGCGCGATGCCCAGCGGCGCGTCCGTCCCGCTGCCCAGCCGCCCGCGGACCACCAGCGCCACCCCGGCCACCCCCAGCGCCAACCCCACCGCCTTGCGCCGGTTCATCGCCTCGCCCAGCAGCAGGGCGGCCAGCGCCGCGGTCAGCACCGGGTTCGCGCTGACGATCAGCGCCGTCAGGCCGGAGGACACGTAGGTCATGCCGCTGTAGCTCAGCCCCAGATAGAGCGCGTGGTTGAGCAGGCCGAGCAGCGCCAGCAGGCCGAGGGTCCGCCCGGCCATCCCCCGGTACTCGCCCCGCCACGCCGCGACGGCGGCGAGCAGCGCCCCGGCGATCAGGAAGCGGAAGGCCAGCAGCAGCAGCGGCGGGCAGTCGGCCAAGCCGATCTTCCCCGCGGCGAAGGCCGAACTCCAGGCGAGACAGAAGGGCACGACCAGCGCAAGCGGCGCCGCCCGCGGGTCGGTCAGGGGTAAGGGGTGCGTGGCGGCGTGCGTCATGGCCGGTCCTCTCCCATGCGGAATCCTGTGCGTTGGTGAGAGGATGACGCGGAGCTTTTCCATTTGGAAATTGGATGATATCATACATTGCATTCGAAATCTGAATGGTCGGTCCGATGCGCGAGATGGATCTGGGGCTGCTGCGCACCTTCGTCTCGGTGGTGGACGCCGGCGGCTTCACGCGGGCCGGCGAGCGGGTGCACAAGACGCAATCGACGGTCAGCCAGCAGATCCGCCGGCTGGAGGAGCAGGTCGGTCTGCCGCTCCTCGACCGCAACAGCCGCGCCGTCGCGCTGACCGACGACGGCGAGCGGCTGCTCGGCTACGCCCGCCGGCTGCTGGCGCTGAACGACGAGGCGAACGCCGTCCTGTCCGGACGCCCGGCGGCGGAGGTGGTGCGGCTCGGCGTGCCGGAGGATTACGCGGTGGAGCGGCTGCCCCGCCTGCTCGCCGACTTCGCGCGGGCGAACCGGCGGCTGCGGCTGGACGTGCGCTGCGACCTGTCGGTGCGGCTGCGCGCCGATGTGGAGTGCGGCGACCTCGACATCGCCCTGGTAAAGCAGGAACCCGGCCGCCCCGGCGCCCTGCGCGCGTGGCGGGAGCCGCTCTGCTGGGTCGGCCCGGCGGCGGAGGACCTGCACCGCGAGGACCCGCTGCCGCTGGTGCTGTTCCCCCAGGGCTGCGTCTACCGCAACCGCGCGGTGCATGAGCTGGAGCGCGCCGGGCGGCGCTGGCGGGTGGCCTATTCCAGCCCCAACCACGCCGGGGTGCGCGCCGCGGTGTCCGGCGGTCTGGGCGTCAGCGTGCTTCCCCACAGCGCCCTGCCGCCCGGCGCGCGCTTCCTCGGCGTGGCGGATGGTTTGCCGGCTCTGCCGGAAACGGAGTTGGCCCTGCTGACCGGTGGCGCGGCGCGGAGCGCGGGGGTGGAAATGGTCACCGCGCTGCTGACGGAGAGCCTTCCCGAACCGGTGTGGGCGTGAGGGGCACGGCGGGGCGGGCCAAGGGCGGGTTACTTCTTTCGCGCACCCCAAAAAGGTCACGCCCAGCGCGGCGGTCGGATGGATGAAGACTCCGCCCCCGGATGTTCATTCGGGTGAGACGTACCCTGGAGCCATCATGACGCACATCCGCTTCACCCCCAAATCCATCGCCATCGCGCTGCTTGCCGGTGTGGCGGTCTTGGGCGCTGGAGCGTCCCCGGTCCTCGCCGACCCGCCCGATTGGGCGCCGGCCCACGGCTGGCGCGCCAAGCAGGAGCGCCATCACGAGCGCGACCGGCACGAGCGGGGCCGCTATTACGAGCATGGCTACATCGACGGTGGCTACGGCGACGGGCGCGTGGTGATCGTCCGCCGCCCCCCGCCGGTGGTGGTCTATGAGGAGCCGCCGGTCGTGCATTACGCCCCGGCCCCCGTCTACATCGAGGAGCCGCCGCCGGTGATCGTCCAGCAGCGCCCGCGCGTGGTCCGCGCCGCGCCGCAGGTGGTGGAGTGCGGGCCGCTCGACGGCGACCTGATCGGCGTGCTCGGCGGAGCGGCCGTCGGCGGGCTGGTCGGTTCGCAGTTCGGGCGCGGCGACGGCAAGCTGGCGGCGACCGCCGCCGGCACGCTGGGAGGCGCCATGCTGGGCGGCGCGATGACCCGCGGCGGCGGCTGCTAAGCCCTTAAAGAGATCAACCGACGCCCCAGCCGCCGGTGTCCGGGAAGGGGACCGGCGGCGCCGGGGCCGTGGTGACCGCGGACGGTGCCGTCAAGCCCTTGGGCAGCGGCGGCGCGTCCACCGGGGTCGGCAGCAGCCGGGCGGCCTTCGCCCACCAGCGCGGCTGTGCGGCCTGAATCGAGCGGGCCGCGGCGGCGGCGTGCTCCGCATCGGCGTAGAGGCCGAAGCAGGTCGCGCCGCTGCCCGACAGGCGGGCGAGCAGGCAGCCGTCCGTGCCGTCCAGCGCCGCCAGCACATCGGCGATCACCGGAGCGACGGTCAGCGCCGGCTCGGTCAGGTCGTTGCGCCGCTCCCTCAGCAGCGCGCCCAGCGCCGCGGCGTCGGCGGGCGCCCCGGTGAAGCGGGCCGGGGCGGAGAAGGCCCCCTGGCGAGCCTTGAACACCGCGGGGGTCGGCACCGGCACGCCGGGGTTGACCAGCACCGCGAAGGTCTCCGGCAGGGCCGGCGCTTCCTCCAGCACCTCCCCCACGCCGCCGAAATAGCAGCTCCGCCCGGCGACGCAGACCGGCACGTCGGCGCCCAGCGACGCCGCGACCTCGTAGAGGCGCTGGTCGGTCACCGCCACGCCCCACAGCCGGGCCAGGGCGCGCAGCGTCGCAGCGGCGTCCGCCGAACCGCCACCGATTCCGGAGGCGATGGGCAGAACCTTTTCCAGCGCGATCATCGCGTCAGCCTCGCGCCCCAGCCGGGCGGCCAGCGCGTGGGCGGCACGGATGACGAGGTTCTGCGCCGGGTTCTCACCCATCAGCGCCGGGCCGAAGGGACCGGAGATGGCCAGCCTGGGCCCGACCGGCGGCAGGTCGACCCCGCGCAACGCGATCCGCGCCACGCCCGGCTGCACCGTGACCCGGTCCGCCACCTCGGCGAAGGCGACGAGGCTGTCCAATTCGTGATAGCCGTCGTCCCGGCGGCCCACCACATGCAGATAGAGGTTCAGCTTGGCCGGCGCGGCTTCGGCGATGGCGCTCATGGTCAGGTCCCCGAAAACGAAAAGCCCTTCCTCCCGACGGGGGGAAGACGGGTTTTATGCGGCATGGCCACGGCGAGCGCCAGAGCCCTGGTGCCCGGCCGCCGGACAAACGGGATGAGCAGGGCGCGTCATCCGCCTTGACGCCCCGCCCCGGCGCGCCTAGCTTTCCGGCCATGACGACGCGCACGCACCACTTCAGCCGTTATTATCCGCTGCTCCCATAGGGCGGCGCGTTCAGTCTTGACCACATGAACCATGCCGCCGCTGACCGGCGGCATGTGCTTCGACAGATGATCTCCGGGACGCGGCCCTTCCCTTCCGGAGACCAGCACCATGGCGACCCCCGCCGCTTCCAGCCCTTTCCAGTCCGACTTCCTGCGCGTGCTCGACGAGCGCGGATTCCTGCACCAGGGCAGCGACCTGTCGGGCCTCGACGCCCTGCTGCGCCAGGGGCCGGTCGGCGCCTACATCGGCTTCGACGCCACGGCGGACAGCCTGCATGTCGGGCATCTCGTCTCGATCATGGTGCTGCGCTGGTTCCAGAAGACCGGCAACCGGCCCGTCGTGCTGATCGGCGGCGGCACCACACGCATCGGCGACCCCAGCTTCCGCGACACCAGCCGCCCCATGCTGGATGACGCGCAGATCGCCGCCAACATGGCCGGCATCGGCCGGGCCTTCGCCCAGTACCTGTCCTTCGGCAATGCCCCCTTGGGGAATGGGCCGAGCGGCGCGGTGATGGTCGACAACGCCGACTGGCTGGACGAGTTGCGCTACATCCCGATGCTGCGCGACATCGGGCGCCATTTCACCGTCAACCGGATGCTGAGCTTCGATTCCGTCAAGCTGCGGCTCGACCGCGAGCAGCCGCTGACCTTCCTGGAGTTCAACTACATGATCCTCCAGGCCTTCGACTTCCTGGAACTGTCGCGCCGCCACGGCTGCCGGCTGCAGATGGGCGGGTCGGACCAGTGGGGCAACATCGTCAACGGGATCGAGTTGGCCCGCCGCGTCGACGGGACGGAGCTGTTCGGCCTGACCACGCCGCTGCTGACCACCGCGTCGGGCGCCAAGATGGGCAAGACGGCAGCCGGCGCGGTGTGGCTGAACGCCGACCGGCGCAGCCCGCACGACTTCTGGCAGTTCTGGCGCAACACGGAGGACGCCGACGTCGGCCGCTTCCTGCGCCTGTTCACCGAGCTGCCGCTAGACGAGATCGCCCGGCTGGAAGCGCTCCAGGGATCGGAGATCAACGAGGCCAAGAAGATCCTCGCCCATGAGGCCACGGCTCTCTGCCACGGGCCTGCGGCGGCGGCCGAGGCCGGAGAGACCGCCCGCCGCGTCTTCGAGGAGGCCGGGGCCGGCGGCGGCCTGCCGACGGTGGAGGCCGCCCGCGCCGACCTCGCCGCCGGCGTCCGTCTGGCCGACCTGCTGGCCGCATCCGGGCTCGCCGAATCCAAGGGGGCGGCGCGGCGGCTGATCCGCGACGGCGGGGCGCGGGTGAACGGCACCCCCGTCACCGACGAGGCGGCGCTGCTGACCGCGGCGGACCTCGACGGCGAGGGACTCATCCGCCTGTCCGCCGGCCGCAAGCGCCACGCACTGGTCCAGGCGCGCTGAAGGCGCGCCGAAGAAGCCGGGCGCCCTCAGCGGCCCCCGGCTTCGGCCACCACCTGCTTCAGGTGATGGGACGACACCGGCTTGTGCAGGATGGCGAAGCCGCTGCGCTGGGCCTCGACGATGCGTTCGGGGGCGGTGTCGCCGGTCAGGATGATGCTGGGAATCGACGCCCGGCAATGGGCGTGGATGGCGCGCAACGCCTCCGGCCCGGTCTTGCCGTGGCGCAGCCGGTAGTCGGCCAGGATCACGTCCGGCCGCCGCCCGGCCTCGTCGAGCAGGCGGATCGCCTCGTCCCCGGCGGTGGCGGCGATGACCTCGTAGCCCCAGCCCTCCAGCATGGCGCGCAGCCCCATCAGGATGATCACCTCGTCGTCGATGATCAGGACGAGCCGGCACCCGCCGCCCTCCGTCCGGCCGACCGCGGGAACCGTCGTTACGGCGGGCCTCGGCGGCTCGGCGGCGGGCACGGTGACCAGGAAGGTCGATCCGCTGCCCGGCCGCGACCGCAGGACCACGGAATGGCCGAGCAGCGCGCACAGCCGCCGCACGATGGCGAGGCCAAGGCCCAGCCCCTTCTCGCGGTCGCGCTCCGGATTGCCGAGCTGGGTAAACTCCTCGAAGATGTCCTCCTGGCGGTCCGGCGGGATGCCGGCGCCGCTGTCGCACACGGCGATGTGAAAGCGGCGGCGCGACCGCCGCACGCCCAGCAGCACCCCGCCCCGCCCGGTGTAGCGCAGCGCGTTGTCCAGCAGGTTGCGGACGACCCGCTCCAGCAGCATGGGGTCGCTGCGCGCGTGCAGCGTGGTCGGGACGACGCGCAGGGTCAGGCCGCGCCGCGCCGCCTCCGGCGCGTATTCGGCGGCGAGGCGCTCGAAGAGGGGCTGGATCGCCACGGTGGTGGTCACCGGCTCGACCACCCCGGCGTCGAGCTTGGAGATGTCCAGCAACCCGTCGAGCAGGCGCTTGAGCGCCTCCAGCGCCTGCTGCATGGTCTTCAGCGTATCGTGGCCCGGACCGCCCTGCGTCTGCTCGCCCAGCGCCGAGGTGAGGAAGAACAGCGACTGCACCGGCTGGCGCAGGTCGTGGCTGGCCGCGGCGAGGAAACGCGACTTCGCCCGGTTGGCACGCTCCGCCTGGTCCTTGGCGCGGCGCAGCGCCGACTCGGTGCGCTTGCGCTCGGTGATGTCGCGCAGAATGGCCGTGAAGAAGCGGTCGTCACCGTCGCTCCAGGTCGACAGCGACAGCTCCAGCGGCACCGCCAGCCCGTCGCGGCGCCGCCCCTCCACTTCGCGGGCGACTCCGTCGGCCAGCCGGTCCGGGCTGAGAGGCTCCGAAATCAGGCCGCCCGGGATGAGCCGGCGCACGTCCGTTCCGACCGCATCGGCCGGGCAATGACCGAAGATGCGCTCCGCGCCACGGTTGAAGGTGTGCACCGTGCCCTTGGCGTCCACCAGAAGGATCGCGTCGGCGGCGGTTTCCAGCAAGGAGCGGTGGCGCTCCACAGCCCGCCGGATGGCGCGTTCGTCCTCCTTGCGGCGGGTCACGTCCTGGGCGTAGACAGCCAGCCGGTCGCCGGTTGCGAACAGGCGCAGGGCGTACCAATCGCCACCGGCCCGTTTCTCGTCACCGACCAGCCGGATTTCGAATTCTTCCGGCTCTCCCCGGTCCAGAGCGTCGCGGAAGCGCGCGGTGAAGGGCTCGGCCACGCCGGGCGGCAGCAGAGCCACGAAGACGTGCCCCACGAGGTCCCCACCGTCGCCGAACAGGCGCGCCGCCTTTTCGTTGGCGAAGGTCACGCGGCCCTCATGGTCCAGTTCCACCACCGCGTCGGTGGAGGCGGCGAGGATCGCGGCCATGCGGTGTTCGGCGGCGTGGGCGGCGTCGCGGGCCTGCTCCCGCGCCTGAAGCTCCTGCGCCATCGAGTCGAAGGCGCGGCCCAAGGCACCGATCTCCGAGCGGTCGCCCGGCCGTCCGATCCGCGCGTTGCGGTCCCCGGCGCTCCAGCGCTCGACCACCCGCTTCAGCCGGGCCACCGGACGCAGCACGAACAGGCGCGCGCCCATCCAGGCCGCCATGAGGGACAGCGCCGCCGCCAGCGCCAGCAGGAAGGCGCTCCGCTCGGCCGCGGCGGTGACGTGGCGCAACGCCTCCGTCCGATCCAGCCCGACCGCCAGGAACAGCTCGCGGACCTTCTGGTCCACCGGGGCGTAGGCCAGTATCCGCGGCTCCCCGTCGAGGCCGGGCAGTTCGGCAACGCCGTCGGACGGCGCGCGCAGCAAGGCCATCAGCGGTTCAGGCAGCGGCTTGCCCACCTGCTGGTCGTCGCTGCCGGGAAAGCGGCCCAGCATGGTACCGTTGCGGTCGGCCAGCACCAGCATGGCGTTCGGCGGCAACGGCTTCTCCGCCAGATACTCACGCAGCCATCCGGCGTCGAGCGCGATGGACACCACCCCCGCCATGCGCCCCGCCCCGTCGGTGTAGGGCGCCGCGAAGGGCAGCACGGGGCGCCCGTCCGATCGCCGCACCGCGTAGTCGCCGACGACGAAGCCCTGCCCGTACAACGCCATGCGGATGTGCGGCAGCGCCGCCACCATCAAGCCGTTCAGCTTCGAATCGCTGGCGCAACGGACCGAGCCGTCGAGGTCGGTCAGGGCGATGCCCTTCACCCGCGGCAGCCGGCCGCGCAGGCGGTTCAGGGTGGAGGAGCATTGCTGCGGGTCGACGGCGAGCCGCGGCGCCATCTCGGCCACCGTCACCAGCACGCCGCGCATGCCCTCCACGACCCGCTGCTGCTCGTCCTGGATCAGGGTCAGAAGGCGGCGGGCCTCGGCCTCGGCCTGCCGCTCCCCCGCCTCGATGGCGGTCAGGCTGTTGTGGGCCAGGATGCCGATGGCCGGCAGGCTGGCGAGGAGGACGAGCAGGACAAGGCGTGTGAGAATGCTCATCGGCAGCCCGGGAACAGCACGGCGGAAGGGAACGGCACGACCCTGCACTTCCCAAGGGACGCATGGCACCCCGGGTCCGATGCACGCCGTCGTATCCGCGGCAGCGGTGCCCCGCTACCCCGCCGGCCACATCCTTACCTTGCGTTTACCAAATGGAGGGACCGCGCTCAACCGACTATTTCGCATACGAATTATAAAGGCGCCGGAGCGACGGGCACCCGATGCCCCGGCGCCGCAGGATTGTCCGCCCGTCCTCAGGCGGATTCGGCGATGGACTCGACGCTGCCGTCGAGCGCCATGAGCAGCAGTTCCACCTCCAGACCGGGATGCCGCGCCTTGATCGCGGCGCCCAGCGCGCGGAGTTGCTCGGCGTGGGCGGCGGTTTCCTTTTCCGGATCCGCCGCGACGTCCGTTTTCAGGAAGACGCGGTAGGCGCCGCAGTCGCGGTGGTCCATGACCATCACGCGCTTGATCCGGTGCAGTTGCCTGGCGACCGCCACATGGTCCCAGAAGGCCTCGCCCCACGCCTTCTTCTGGTCGGTCAGGGCGCCCAGTGACGCGCCGGCCAGGATCACATGGTCGTAGCGGTTGGTCAGCCCGCGCCCGTCCATGTAGCGGCCGATGTCGTCGATCAGCCGGTAATCCATGCAGGAGAGCAGAAGCGCGTCCACCTCGCCACCGGGCTGGGCGGCGCGGGCAACGCCGGGAGCCAGGGGCGCCATCAGCGCAGCCCCGGCGCCCAGCGTGGCGATCTTCAGAAAGGTCCGGCGGGAGTCGTGCCGAAGGCCGCCGCAACAGGTCGAGCCGAAGTCAATTCCGGTGCTTTGTCGGTACTGCATGAGGTCTCCACGTCGTTGAGGCTTCGTGGGGCCGAACGCCCGTGGAAACCGCAGTACCTCACCGCCCCGGCCGCGGCACCGACTTGGAGAATCTCTTTCGTGGAATAGAAGGCCACAACTTGATGACAGGATTATCCAGGCAATCCGGATGGAAGCTCTTGGCTTTATAACCCGGCAGCTTCATTGGACGGGCCTGAAAGGAAACGGGCCGCTTCCCAGGTGGGAAACGGCCCGTTCGGCATGGTGCTGCCGGTGTTGCGTTGCTGGTATCAGCCGCGGGTGCTGCCCGAAGCCCGGTCGCCGGTGGCGACCGTGTCGCTGGCCGGCTTTTGCGTGCCGGCGCTGGCGCTGTGGCTGGAGGAGCAGTCCGCGCTGGCGACCCCCGCCGTCAGGAGGGCGGCGAGACCGAACAGAACGGCTACCGGCTTGGCTCCATGAGACATTGGATCACCTCCTTTCAAATCTGTTGAACACCGCAACAGCATGTGAGGACGATCCGACGCGAGTCAACGCCTTATACCGCCCGTACAGGGTGCGAGCCCCTCTCCCGCCCCGGGAGAGGGTGGCCCGGAGGGCCGGGTGAGGGTCTCACGAGAATCAAGGCGCCGGTCCTTGCCTGCACCCTCACCCTTCCCACGCTTCGCGCGGGCCCCTTCCCTCTCCCGGGGCGGGAGAGGGTGTGGCAAGTCCGATCACGCCGTCTCCAACGCCTCCCGCATGGTGCGGAACAGCTCCGCCTTGTCCTCGAAGCCGATGCCCGGCAACTCCGGCAGCCGCACGCGCCCATCCTCGACCGCGATGCTGTCGGCGAAGCCGCAGAAGGGCTTGAACACGTCCGGGTAGGACTCGTTGCCGCCCAGATGCAGGCCGGCGGCGATGTTCAGCGACATCTGGTGGCCGCCGTGCGGCACGACGCGGCGGCTCGACCAGCCGTTCTCCGCCAGCATGTCCAGGGTGCGCATGTACTCGACGAGGCCGTAGCTGAGCGCGCAGTCGAACTGCAGCCAGTCGCGGTCCGGGCGCATGCCGCCGTGGCGGATCAGGTTGCGGGCGTCCTGGTGGCTGAACAGGTTCTCGCCGGTCGCCATGGGGCGGTCATAGTGGTTCGCCAGCTCGGCCTGGAGTGCGTAGTCGAGCGGGTCGCCGGCCTCCTCGTACCAGAAGAGATTGTAGGGCTTCAGCGCCTCGGCGTAGGCGATGGCGGTCTTCAGGTCGAAGCGGCCGTTGGCGTCGACGCAGAGGTTCCGGCCGTCGCCGACCACCTCCAGCACCGCCTCGATGCGGCGCAGGTCGTCCTCCAGCGAGGTGGCGCCGATCTTCATCTTCACGACCTTGTAGCCGCGGTCGCGGTAGCTGCGCATCTCGTCCTGGAGTGCCTCCACCCCCTTGCCGGGGTAGTAGTAGCCGCCCGCGGCGTAGACCCAGACCGACTCGTCGGCCACGCCGCCGCGGTAGCGGTCGGCGAGCAGGCGGTAGAGCGGCTTTCCGGCGATCTTCGCCACGGCGTCCCACACCGCCATGTCGATGGTGCCCACCGCGACCGAGCGTTCGCCGTGGCCGCCCGGCTTCTCGTTGGTCATCAACCGCGCCCAGATCCTGAACGGGTCGAGGTTGCCGTTCGCCTCGTCGATCAGGCTGTCCGGGGCGGCCGACGTCAGGCGGGGGATGAAGCGCTCCCGCATCAGGCCGCCGGCGCCGTAGCGGCCGTTGGAGTTGAAGCCGTAGCCGATCACCGGCTTGCCGTCGCGCACCACGTCGGTGATGACCGCCACGGTGGAGCAGGTCATCTGGCTGAAGTCGATGTAGGCGTTGGCGATGTCGGACTTGATGCCGACGGTCTTTTCCCGGATCTCGACGATGCGCATGGCGCTGCTTCCCCTTGGCTTTTCCGATGCCCTGGGCCGCAGGATAGGGATGGACGGGACCGCCGGGCCAATGCCAGTTTCAAATCGCATGATGCGCATCCGGCATGGGCTGACGGAATATTGGCTGGCGGAACAGCGATGGAACTGAACTGGCTTGAGGACTTCCTCGCCCTGGCGGAGTGCGGCAACTTCTCCCGCGCGGCGCAGCGGCGCAACCTGACCCAGCCGGCCTTCAGCCGCCGCATCCGCGCGCTGGAGGACTGGACCGGCACGCCGCTGTTCGACCGCAGCACCCAGCCGGTCGGGCTGACCGAGGCCGGGCGCCGCTTCCGCCCCTTCGCCGACGAGACGGTGCGCCGCCTCCTGCAAGGGCGGGAGGAGGCGCGGCTGGCCGGCGGCGCGGCGGCCACGGCGCTGCGCTTCGCGGCGACCCACGCGCTGTCGCTGACCTTCTTCCCGGCCTGGCTGAGCCGGCTGGAGGGACAGGCGCGGCTGGGCGCCATCCACCTGCTGTCCGACAGCATGCAGGCCTGCGAGCAGGTGATGACGCAGGGGCAGGCGCAGTTCCTGCTGTGCCACGCCCACGCGGCGGCCCCCTCCCGGCTGGAGGCCGGGGGCTTCCGCTCGGCCGCGGTGGGAAGCGACCGTCTGGTGCCGGTCTGCGCGCCGGACGGGGAGGGCGCGCCGCGGTACGCCCTGGCCGGCGGCGGGACCGTCCTGCCCCATCTCGCCTACAGCCCGGAATCGGGCATGGGGCGCATCGTCACGGCGGCGCGCGCCGGCTTTCCGGCGCCTCTGGCGCTCGATACCGTCTTCACCTCGCACCTCGCCGCGGTGCTGCGCACGCTGGCCCGCGACGGGCGCGGGGTGGTGTGGTTGCCGGACAGCCTGATCGGCGAAGATTTGGCGCAGGGACGGCTGGTGCGGGCCGGCGGGGCGGGTTGGGAAATCCCGGTGGAGGTGCGGCTCTACCGCCCGCGCGCGCGCCAGAGCCCGGCAGCGGAAGCCTTCTGGGCTTTGGCGGCGGAACAGGCACCCCAAGACGGAAGGGATCGGGAATGAGCGGAGCGGACTACAGGCTCTATGGGGCGCCCGGCTGGGGGTCCGTCCTGACGGAAGCCATGCTGGTCCAGTGCGGCGTCCCCTTCGTCTTCGAGGATGTCGCGGGCTTCGACGCGCAGGGCGGGGCGCGGCAGCGGCTGCTGGCGCTGAACCCGCTGGGGCAGATCCCGACGCTGGTCCTGCCGGACGGGACGGTGATGACGGAAAGCGCGGCCATCGCGCTGCTGCTGGCCGAGCGGCACCCAGGCGCCGGACTGGCCCCGCCGCCGGACGCGCCGGAGCGAGCCACCTTCCTGCGGCTGCTGGTCTGGCTGGTGGCAAACGTCTACCCGACCTTCACCTACGGCGACTATCCGGAGCGCTGGGTGACGGAGGCCCCGGAGACACTCGGCGCGGCGATGGTGGAGCAGCGCAAGACGCTGTGGCTCTGGCTGGAATCGCAACTGGGCGGCGGCCCGTGGGTGCTGGGGGAGCGCTTCAGCGCGCTCGACATCTACGTCGGGGCGATGGTGCATTGGCGGCCCCGCCGCGCCTGGTTCGCGGAGCATTGCCCAAAGCTCTCGGGCGTGGCGGAGCGGGTGCTGGCCCTGCCGAACCTGGAACCGGTCTGGAGCCGGAACTTCACGCCGGCATCCTGAACCGGGAAGCACCGAGTTCATACGACACGGGGGGCGACCACTGGGCCGCCCCCCGTTTCACAATCAGCGCTCGCTGAGGGCGCGATACACGATGTAGGCCGGAGTCGCGCGCAGCCAGGCGGCGAGGAATTCGCGGACGGCCTGGAGGGCGGAGGACTGGGCGCGGTCGTTGCCGATGTGGCTGTAGGTCGAGCTGTTCATGATGGTCTCCAATCGTTGGGAGGCGTTATCGGGGGCGTTGTTCGTTGAGACCAATATGCTCTGGTATACCTAATACCACACGCGCGCTTCTTGCAGGGCAGACCCCAAAAAATGCAACGCTTTCAATGCTTTAATCATCTGACATTCCGCCATGGAAACTGTTTGCTGCGCGGACACGAAATTCTTGCCGCATCGCGGCAGGCGGCAGCCTAGCCAAGGCCGCCGCACCACCCCACTTCTGGTGTCATGCCGCGCGACGACAGCCAGCCCCGCTTTCCCGCCGTCCCGTCCGACCACTGGGACGGGCGCCGTTTCTTCAACCCCCACGCCGACACGGACAAGAGCCCGCGCGAGTTGTGGCGGCTCTACAAGGCGCGCGGCCCGCGCTGGACGCCGCCGGACCCGGAGCCGCCCCGCCCTTTCCGCGCCGTCACCCCGGCGCGGGGCGAGGTCGCGGTGACCTTCATCGGGCAGGCGACCTTCCTGATCCAGATCGGCGGGGCGGCCTTCCTGACCGACCCCGTCTATTCCGACCATGCCGGCCCCTTCGGGCGGCTGGGGCCGAAGCGGGTGCGCCCGCCGGCGGTGCGCATGGAGGATTTGCCGGCCATCGACGCGGTGCTGCTCAGCCACAACCACTACGATCATCTCGACGCCCCGACGCTCCGCGATCTGGCGCGACGGCGCGGCGTTCCGCAGGTGATGACGGGGCTGGGCAACGGCCCGATGATGCGCCGGGCCGGCTTCGACGCGGTGCACGAGCTTGACTGGTGGGACAGCCTGCCCGGCCCGCACGGCACCCGGATCACCTTCGTCCCGGCGCAGCACTGGTCCGCCCGCACCCCCTTTGACCGGCGCCGGACGCTGTGGGGCGGATTCGTGGTGGAGACGCCGGAGGCCGCCGTCTATTTCGCGGGGGACAGCGGCTATTGCCCGCATTTCCGGGAGATCGGGCGGCGGTTCGGCGCCATCGACGTCGCCCTGCTGCCGATCGGCGCCTACGAGCCGCGCTGGTTCATGGCCGCCCAGCACATGAACCCGGCCGACGCCGTGCGGGCTCACCGCGACCTGGGGGCGCGGCACAGCGTCGCCATGCATTTCGGCACCTTCCAGCTGACCGCCGAGGGCATCGACGCTCCCATCCGGGCGCTGCACCACGCCCTGGCCGAGCAAGCGGTCGATTCAAGTCATTTCGCCATTCCCGGCTTCGGCGAACCCATGCGCTTCCGCCGCCCTTCGGCCTAATGGCGAAGGGGAGGATTCGCCCAGCGGCCTATGGCGCAAGCGTCATGGACGGGACCGGGCGGATCGGAGTAACGCCATGAGGGACAGCACCCACCACACAGGCGGAGCCGGGCGTAAATGCAGTTGGAAATCAATGCCTTCGTCAGTTCCCTCGGCAGCGAATCGGACCACGGCCCCGACGCGCTGGAGCGGGTGCGGGACAGCATGCGGTCCCTGGCGGACACGCTCGCCGCGCTGAACCTGGGCATCGTTCTGGAAGTGCGCGACGTGCAGCGTTTGCAGACCGTCGCCCGCATCGTGCAGGCCGACACGCCGAACCGGTAACCGGGCGCCTACCGCCGCAGCGGGCAGGCCCGGCGGGCCAGCCGGGCGTTCAGGTCGCCGGTTTCCACCACCGGCTCACCCTGGCTGCGCATCACGAAGCCGAAGGTGTCCATCACGCGGTCCAGGACGATTTCCTGGTCGTCCGGACGGCGGCTGACCATCACCACGGCGTAGCCGGCGGACCGGGCCACCGCCGGTTCGCCGCGCAGGCCGCGCACGCCCCAGCCGACCAGCGCGCTCTTGCAGCGGAACAGCTCCACCGACAGGCCGGCGCCGCCGGTCGCCCCGGCCACCACATAGCCGGCGGCCACCGCCAGCGGGGCGAGCAGCCCGTCCCAGTCCAGGCAGTCCTCCCGCGACACCCACATGCCGCCGACCGAGCAGGGGGCGGCGCCGATGGCCTCGCCCAGCCCGGCGCGGAAGGCGCGCAACACCTCCACCGCATCCGTCGCGGGCATCGGCTCCACCCGGTTGCCGTCCGGCATCAGCATCAGCCGCCCGGCCCACTCGGTGGAGGGGGGAAGCTGTTCGGTGAGGCGGGCGAGGAGGGCTTCGCGCGCCTGGGCGAAGGGAACGACCTTGGACATGGGGAACAGGGACCAGCGGCAGGTGACGGGAACCGGGGCCGGAAGGAAGCGAAAGCCGCGCCCGCTGTCAACCGGCGCGCGAGGCCTTCGCCACATTTCGGCCCCATTGTCACGGCCCTGCACCGCCGCCGCGGGCGCAGCACGGAAAATCCTGCCAGCCGTTCGATTTCCCCTTGCCAGCCCCCGGAAAGGGGCTTATAAGCCGGCCTCCGTTCCGGATTAGCTCAGTCGGTAGAGCAGCGGACTGTTAATCCGCGTGTCGCTGGTTCGAGTCCAGCATCCGGAGCCATATAGCGGGTGTAGCTCAGTTGGTTAGAGCGCCGGCCTGTCACGCCGGAGGCCGCGGGTTCAAGTCCCGTCACTCGCGCCACCTTCCCTCATCGGTGGCTTTCTCCCTTCCCCTCTTCATCGCATCACGGTGACCGTGGCGGCCTCCGTCCGGCTGATCACCACCTCGTCGCCGGGCTTCACCGTCTCCAGCCCCTGCACCTCCGGCGGGACCGGAACCGTGCGCGTCCGTCCCTGCGGCCCGCGCAGCGTGACCGTCCGCCGGCCGAGGTCGATGGCCTCGACGACCTCCGTCACCTGGGTGGTGGTGATCGCCGACGCCCGCGGCATCTCGCCGACCGCAGCGCGGTCCGTGCTGCTCCGCTGAATGGCGCCCGGTCCGCCGCCCGGCGGCTGGGTAACGATGTTGGTCAGGCGGGCGTACTCGATCTGCACGGTGTCCCCGACCTTGATGCGGTTGAAGTTCCGCACTTCGCTTCCGGCGGTCACCGCCTCCTCCCGCCCATCCGGGAATTGCAGGATCACCGTCCGGGCCGCCTTGTCGATGCCGCGGACCTTGGCGGCGGAGCGGACGTTCTCGACCATGGACAGCCGGGGCGTCGGCTCGACGCTCGCCGGGGCCATGGCGGCGGACGGCGGCGCGGTTTCGGACGCCGGCGCACAGCCCGCCAGGACCGCGCCGCTCAGGAACACCGCCAGGACGGCGCGGGTTTGGTGCTTCATGGGATCGCCTCCACCTCTTCTGGGACCGGCTTCCGGGCGTATGTCCGGTTCGCTTTGGTCCGGTTCGGGCGCAGGAACGGCGCGGTCGCACGGATGTTCCGCATCCCGACCCCGCTGGCGGGTGCAACTTACCGTAAGTTCGCCCCTCGATCCGTCCGGCGGATGGCCGCCATCACCCGGAGGGGTCAGAATTTGAACACCGCCTCCATCCCGACGAAGTGGATCGTCTTCGCGGGGCCGGTGTCCTGAAGGAAGGAGCCGGGCTGGAACAGCGAGTAGGACAGCAGCCCCTCGACCGTGCGCCCGGCCGCGTAGGACAGAACGAGTTCCCCCTGCGTACCGATGTGGCGCGACCGCGACCCGGCGCCGGAGCGGAGCAGGTTCCCGGACAGGTCGTAGACGCCGTCCTCCAGGCTCATCCTCCAGTAGGCGATGGCCGAGGCGGACAGGCTGACGTCGTCCGACAGCGCCACATCCACGGAGGGATGCAGGTTCATCAGGTTCAGCGGCCCGACCGGGGTCAGCTCCCCGAAATACTTCGCGCGGGGGAAGAGGGGGTTGAAGGTGCCCAGCCGCCCGTCGCCGGGATCGCGGTCGCCGCTGGCGATGTTGGCCTTCAGCCCGAGCCGCGGGCGCAGTGGGACGCCGTCCCAGCGGTGGCCGGTGTCGCTGGCGACCGACCATGCGGCGATGGTGTCACCCCCTGTATTCGGGCCATCGATGCGGCCCGTCTGGAGCATCGCCTCCCAGTTCCAGTCCCAGCCGTCGGCCTTGCCAAACAGGCGGGTGCCGAAGGTATGCCGCTCTTCCCGCCCCTGCCCGCCCTCGAAGGACGCCGCCCGGTTGCCGTAGCCGATGTAGTAGGCGTCCAGCCCCGTACCCCAGCCCGACCCCTCGCCGTGCGTGGCGTACAGCCCCCAGGCGGAGCGCCCGCCGTCGCGCCGGTCGTCGAACAGGTCGGGCGCCGCGCGGACCGGGCGGCCGAGGAAGCCGTCCACCCGCCAGGGGCCGGATTGCACGATGCCCGTCACCGCGTCGAAGGCGCGCGGCACGTTGGCGCCGTAGCGCAGGCTGATCAACCGTTCCGATCCGTAGGCGAGCATCTGGCGCCCCGCCCGCAGCGTGCCCTGCGCGTCTCCCAGCGGGACGGAGAGGTCGGCGAAGCCCTGCAGCAGGTCGGTGCGATCGACGTCCGGCGCTCCCTCCGGCCCGAGTTTGCCCGCCGAGCCGGCCATGATCAGCTGCCCGAAGGCGCGCAGGGCCGGGCCGACGCGCAGATCGGCGTAGGGCAGCAGGCGCCACAGGCCGTAGGCGTCGTTCCTCGGCTCATCCTGCCCCCAGCCGCTGTTGCGCACGGCCTCGCCGCGCAGCCGCGCCTCCAGGCCGGTGGACAGGGAGACCGTGCCGCCGGGGGTGAGCGGGATCGCCTTGAACCGTTCCCAGAAGGCGCCGCTGCCCGCCGCGGGGTCGAGGAGGTAGCGGTAATCCTCGTCGTAACGGCTGTTGGTCAGCGGCGGGGGCGGCGTCTCCGCAGGGGTCTCCGCGGGGGCTGGGGCGGACTGGAGCAGCAGAGCCGCGACCAGCGCCCCGCGCCACCGCCTCACGAGGCCGGCCCCGCATGGTGCTCCAGCGCCAGGAAATGCGACACCCGCGGCGGGCCGTCGCCGCGGTGGAAGGCCAGCGCCTCCTTCTGCACGTCCGCGTCGGCGTGCGACACCCGGCGGTGCTGGTGTTGGTGCTCGGCCCAGGATTCGACGAAGAACCACTCCAGCACCCGCTCCGGATCGCCGGAATCCTGGCTGACGCCCCAGGCGTAGGCGCCGTCCCGCCGTCGCGCCTCCGACAGGCGGCGCAGCGCGGCGTGGAAGGCGTGCTGGTCGGCGGTGGCCACCCGGTACTCGATGGTGATGAGCACCGGACCGCGGTCGTTGCGCACCGGCTCGGCGGTCAGCGGCTCCGGCCAATGGTTGGACGGGGTGAGGTCGGCCTCGCCCTCCGGCAGCGGCACGGCACGGGAGAGCACCGCGACGGCGAGCAGCCCGGCGGCGCTGACCCACAGGGTGGCGGGCACGCCGATGCCGTCGGCCAGCGCGCCCCAGCCGAGGCTGCCCGCCGTCAGGGCGCCGTTGAACACGGTCAGGTACAGCGCCAGCCCACGCCCGCGCACCCAGTTGGGCAGGATGGCCTGGGTGGTGGCGCTCAGCGTCGTCAGGACGGCGATCCAGGCCGCCCCGGCGCCCAGCAGGACCGGCAGGGCCAGCCAGCGCGGCGGCGCCAGGGCCAGGATGCCCATGACGACGGCGGTGACCAGCGCGGCGGCCAGCATCAGGCCGTCCGCCCCAAGACGCTCGCGCAGGCGCGGCAGGACGGTCGCGCCACCGATCGCCCCCGCCCCCACGGCGCCGAGCAGAAGGCCGTAGAAGCCCGGCCCGCCGCCCAGCATCGGCCCGGCGACGATGGGCAGCAGGGCCCACAGCGCGCTGGCGCAGGCGAAGAACAGGCCGGCGCGCAGGAAGACGCGGTGCAGCTCCTTGCTGGCGCGGGCGTAGCGCAGCCCGGCGCGCAGCGCGCCGCCGAACTGCTCCGACAGATCGTCGCGGGGGTCGGGGGTGCGCCGCCACCACAGCAGGGCGGCGATGACGATGATGTAGGAACTCACGTCCACCGCGTAGGTGGCGGCGGCCCCGGCGGCGGCCAGGATGGCGCCGCCCGCCGCCGGGCCGATGGCGCGGGCGATGTTGATGCCCAGGCTGTTCAGCGCGACGGCGCCCTTCAGCTCGCCGCGCGGCACCAGCTCCGGCACGATGGACTGCCAGACCGGCGCCATCAGCGCCGCCCCGACCCCGCCGAGGAAGGTCAGCCCGGCGATGGAGGCCACGCTGGCGACGCCCAGCCACGCCTGGATCATCAGCGCGGCGCTGACGCAGGCGAGCAGGCACTGGATGACGATCAGCATCCGCCGCCGGTCCATAATGTCCGACAGCACCCCCGCCGGGATCGCCAGCAGGAAGATGGGCAGCGAGCCCGCCGCCTGGATCAGCGCGACGGTGGAGGGCGATCCCGACAGGTCGAGCACCAGCCACGCGCTCGCCACGTCGCGCATGAAGGTGCCGACGTTGCCCAGCACGGCCGCCACCCACAGCACGGCGAACAGCCGGTTGCTCAGCGGCGCGAAGGCTCCAGCGGGCTTTTTCCCGGGGTTCGGGACGGCCTCGGCGGTCATGCGCGCCCTCCCCGGCGGCGGGAGTCGCGATGGGTCAGCACCGCCGCCGCCGCGAAGCCGCCGACGATGGCCAGATGCTCCAGGAAGGTGGCGGTCTGCCGCGCGCGGTCCGGTCCGTCATAGGTCCAGAAGGCGTGGGCGAGCAGCGTGGCGACCACCGTAAAGCCGGCGAGAATCCCGGCGCCGAGCCAGCACCAGCGCCGCGTCAGGAACAGCGCCGACCCGCCGAGCTGGGTGACGATCACCGCCACCGCGACGAGGACCGGCAGGCCGAGCCCCAGCCCCGCCGCCTCGGCCACGGCGCCGTTGAAGTCCGTCAGCTTGACCAGCCCGCTGACCAGAAAGGGCGCCGCCAGCGCGAGGCGGGCGAGCCAGGCGGTCCCCGGCCAGTCGAGCAGGGCGGCTACCGGCGCAGCGGCGGCGTCCTTGCGCGTGGAGAGGGTGTCGGCCATCGTTGCGTTCCCCCCTCAGACCGCCCAGCAGCCGCAGCCGAACACGCCCCAGAAGCTGCGCGCGTCCGCCGAAGGCACGTCGGCGCCCAGCGCCGCCGCGTGGTCGTGGCCGTGCACGGCGCAGCCGGAGTGGCAACCGCACTCCGCCGCCTGCCGCTGCACCGTCTTGGGATCGCGGTGATAGCCGCCGACCGTGGCGACCGGCGACCAGTCGGGCATCGGCTTGGGCAGCGGCGGGGCAAGCTTATCGTAATCGCCCTCGCCATGCACCACGGCGCCGCCCAGCAGGGTCAGGACGGAGCGGATGTGGGGGATGCGGTCCTCCGGCACGGCCATGTAGTCGTCGCTGAGCAGCGCCGCGTCGGCAAGCTGCCCGGCCTCGATCCGGCCCTTCTTGCCCTGCTCGTTGGAGAACCAGGTGTTGGCCTCCGTCCACAGGCGCAGCGCCGTCTCGCGGTCCAGGCGGTTGGCCATCAGGTAGAGCGACAGCCCGCCCACCGTCTTGCCGGTGACCAGCCAGGACAGCGAGACCCAGGGGTTGTAGCTGGCCACGCGGGTGGCGTCCGTCCCGCCGCCCACCGGCACCCCGGCGGCCATCATCTTCGCGATGGGCGGCGTGGCCTCGGCGGCCTCGGCGCCGTAGCGCTCCACGAAATACTCGCCCTGATAGGCCATGCGGTGCTGCACGGCGATGCCGCCGCCAAGCGCCGCGATGCGGTCGATGTTGCGGTCGCTGATCGTCTCGGCGTGGTCGAAGAACCAGTTCAGCCCTTGCAGCGGGATGTCGCGGTTGACCTTCTCGAAGACGTCGAGCGCCCGCCCGATGGTCTCGTCGTAGGTGGCGTGCAGCCGCCACGGCCAGCGCCGCTCGGCCAGCAGGCGCACCACCGGCTCCAGGTCCGTCTCCATGTTGGGCGGCATCTCGGGCCGGGCGACGCGGAAGTCCTCGAAATCGGCGGCCGAATAGACCAGCATCTCCCCCGCCCCGTTCAGGCGGTAGCGGTCGTCGCCGTCGCCCGGCTTGACCGTGTCCGACCAGGTGGCGAAGTCCTGCAACTCCTCCTTCGGCTTCTGGGTGAACAGATTGTAGGCGATGCGCAGGGTCATCTCGCCGTCGGCGTGCAGCTTCTCGATGATCGCGTAGTCGTCGGGGTAGTTCTGGAAGCCGCCGCCGGCGTCGATCACGCTGGTCACGCCCAGACTGTTCAGCTCGCGCATGAAGTGGCGGGTGGAGTTGACCTGATACTCCTCCGGCAGCTTCGGCCCCTTGGCGAGGGTGGAGTAGAGGATCATCGCGTTGGGCAGGGCGAGCAGCAGGCCGGTCGGGTTGCCCGCGGCGTCGCGCTGGATCTCGCCGCCCGGCGGGTTGGGCGTGTCCTTGCCGTAGCCCACCGCGCGCAGCGCCGCGGCGTTCAGCAGCGCGCGGTCGTAGAGGTGCAGGATGAAGACCGGCGTGTCGGGGGCGGCGGCGTTGAGTTCCTCCAGCGTCGGCAGGCGCTTCTCGGCGAACTGGTGCTCGGTGAAGCCGCCGACGACGCGCACCCATTGCGGCGCGGGGGTGCGGGCCACCTGGGCGCGCAGCATCGCCATGGCGTCGGCCAGCGTCGGCACGCCGTCCCAGCGCAGCTCCATGTTGTAGTTCAGGCCGCCGCGGATGACGTGGATGTGGCTGTCGATCAGGCCGGGAATCAGGCGGCGCCCCTTGGCGTCGATCACCGCGGCGTCGGGAGATGCTGCGGCGCGCACCTCGGCCTCCCGCCCCACGGCGAGGAAGCGCCCGTCGCGGATCGCCACGGCGTCGGCCTGCGGGTTGGCGCGGTCGAGCGTCGTGATGCGGGCGTTGACGATCAGAAGGTCGGAAGAGGGCATGGCGGCATTCCCAAGGCGGGTGAGCAGGGGCGAGGCGAGCAGAGTGGCGGCGCTTCCGGCGATGGCGCCCCGGCGCCCGATGCCGGTGCGGCCGGTCATGCCCGGCCCCGCGGGGGTGCGTCCGCGGCCGGGGCCGGCGGGGTCGCGGCATCGGGAGCGCCGGCGCCGGCCTGCGGCCCCAGGATGTGGCGGGCGCAGTCGTTCTGGATGAAGGCCAGCACCGGCTGCCCGGCGATCAGCCGCTTGACCACCGGCACCGCCTGCTCGCCGACCAGCATGCCGAGCAGGCCGATCAAGGCGATGGTGGGCGGCGCCGGGGAGCGGACGCCGAGCAACGCGTAGAGGACGCCGACCAGGATGCCGGCGCCGAGGGAAAGCAGGTAAGGCATCATGGCGTGCCTGTTCTTCGTCCGGATGGGCGGGAAGAGACGGACCGACCCCGGGGAGGGTCGGGGCCGGTCCGCCGCGGCGCGGGGCATCGGGCGCCGCGAAGCAAGTGCCGGGGCTCGGCGCCGCGATCAGGCGGCGGCGCTGTGGCCACCTTCCGACGCCCCGAACATCGTCTTGGCGTAGATGATGCCCAGGCCATAGGCGCCGCCGTACTTCTTGGCGATGCCGGTGGTCATCTCGTAGGTCTCGGTGCGCGCCCAGTCGCGCTGCAGTTCCAGCATGTACTGGAGCGAGGTCATCGGACGGACGCCGGCCTGCACCATGCGGTCCATGGCGCGCTGGTGCGCCTCGACCGAGACGTCGCCGCAGGCGTCGGCGATGACGTAGACCTCGAAGCCCTGGTCCAGCGCCGACAGGGTCGGGCCGACGATGCAGACCGAGGTCCACAGGCCGCAGAAGACCAGCCGGGTCTTGCCCAGGCCGTTCACCCGCTTGATGACGTTGGCGTCCTCCCAGGTGTTCATGGAGGTGCGGTCGGTGACCTCCGCCCCCGGGAAGGCCTCGGTGATCTCGGAGAAGATCGGGCCGGAGAAGCTCTTTTCCGCGACCGTGGTCAGGATCGTCGAGACGCCGAAGCCGGCGGCGGCGTGGGCGACCAGCGCGGTGTTGGTGCGCAGCGTCGTGGCGTCGATCGAATGGGTCGCGAAGGCCATCTGCGACTGATGATCGATCATGATCAGCGCGTGGTCCTTCGGCGAGACGAGCAGTTTGCCGGGAGTCGCGGTGGCGGTGATGGTCATGTCTCTATCCCCGTTGTTTTTGGCGCCGGTGCCAATGGCGTTGCCTCTGACGATGTCTGTGGCCCGGCGGTGTGTCGAAGCATCGGTCAGGGACGGAGGACGGCGACATTGAACTTGCGTTTGCCGGCCCTATACCTTGGTATATCAGGCCAAGGCGCCGCTCGCCGCCGGTGACGGACGGGGTAAAGGACAGGGTTTGAGGCTTGAGGCTTGAGGGTTGAGGGCGGACGTGACCCGACGGGCGGGCGAGCGACGGTGATGCGCACGAGCGATGACCCCGGAGACCAGCGGTTTCTTCTGGCGACCCTGCCTCCGCGGGCGGGGCAGACGCGGCTGGCCATCGGCACGGTGGCCGGGCTTCTGGTCGCCCTGGCGGTGGCAGCCCCCTTCGCGCGCCTGACACTGGACGGGACGGCGGTCCTGCTGCCCGCCTACGCCACCGCGGTCCTGCTGACCGAGTTGATGACCGCCGTGCTGCTGTTCGCGCTCTACGCCACGCAGCGCACGCCGGCCCTGCTGGCGCTGGCCGCCGGCTACCTGACGACGGCGCTGCTGATCGTTCCCTGGGCGCTGACCTTCCCCGGGGTGTTCGCGCCGACCGGGCTGCTCGGCGCCAGCCTGCAGAGCACGGCCATCGTGGCCGCCGGACGCCGCCTCGGCCTGCCGCTGTTCATCCTCGCCTACGCGCTGCTCAAGGCGATGGAGGCCGGCCCGCGCGACGCGCACCGCCCGGCGCTGCCCGCCATCGCCGGCGGCATGGCGCTGGCGGCGACCCTGGCCGGGGGCCTCACCGCCTTCGCGCTGGCCGACGACGCCCTTCTGCCGCGGCTGATGATCGACACCATGCGGGAAACGCCGCTGTGGCGGGTCGTGCCGGTGACCGCGCTGGCGCTCTGCGCCGCCGCCCTGGCCGTCCTGTGGCGGCAGCGACGCTCCGTCCTGGACCTGTGGCTGATGGTCGTGCTGGGCGCATGGGCCATCGAGACCTGCCTGCTGAGCTTCATCAGCGCCGGGCGCTTCAGCGCCGGCTGGTGGTCGGGGCGGGTGTTCGGGCTCGCCGCCTCCAGCATCGTCCTGCTGGTCCTGCTGGCCGAGATGACCACGCTCTACGGGCGGCTGGTCCGCTCGGTGGCGGCGGAGCGGCGGGTGCGCGACGCCCGTCTGGCCAGCCTTGAGGCGCTCTCCGCCTCCATCGCGCACGAGGTCAACCAGCCGCTGGCGAGCATGGTCACCAACGCGGGCGCCGGTCTGCGCTGGCTGGACCGCCCGTCGCCCAACCTGATGGAGGTGCGGGCGGCGCTGAAGCGGATTTCCGACGACGGGCACCGCGCCGCGCGGGTGATCGCCTGCATCCGCGATTCCTTCCGCAAGGCGCCGCCCCAGCGCAGCCGGATGGACATCAACGGCGTGATCCGCAGCGCGCTGGACCGCACGGAGGGCGAGCGCCGCCTGAACCGCATCGCCGTGCGCACCGACCTTCAGCAGCGCCTGCCGGCGGTCAACGGCAGCGCCGTGCAGCTCGAACAGGTGCTGCTGAACCTGATCGCCAACGCCGACGACGCCATGGCCGCGGTCACCGACCGACCGCGCGTGCTGAGCATCCGCTCGCGCCGCCGCGGGCTCACGGACGTCATCGTGTCTGTGGAGGACACCGGCACCGGTCTGCAACCCGCCCAGGAGGAGCGACTGTTCGAACCTTTCTTCACCACCAAGGAGCATGGAATCGGCATGGGGCTGACCATCTGCCAGTCGATCGTGGAGGCCCATGGCGGCCGGTTGTGGGTGGCCGCCAACCAGCCCCACGGCGCCGTCTTCCGCTTCACCCTGCCCGCCGATGACGAGCCGGAGCGGCCGGAGGCCGGAGCGGCGCTGGAGCGGACGCCATGAGCGACCGTTCCATGTCCGACCGCCCCGCCATGGCCGTGGAAACGCCCTTCGTCGCCATCATCGACGACGATCCGTCCATCCGGGACTCGCTGGTCAGCCTGCTGCGCTCCGTCGGGCTGACCGCCCTGCCCTTCGCCTCGGCGCAGGAATTCCTGCAGCAGCGCCTGCCCGACGCGCCGGGCTGCCTCGTGCTCGACGTCCGGCTGCCCGGCCAGAGCGGGCTGGAGTTCCAGCGCGAGCTGACCGGGACCGACATCCATCTGCCGGTCGTCTTCATCACCGGCCACGGCGACATTCCCATGTCGGTGACGGCGATGAAGGCCGGCGCCGTCGAGTTCCTGGCCAAGCCCTTCCGCGATCAGGACCTGATCGACGCCGTCCACACCGGCATCGAGCGCGACCGCGACCGCCGCCGCACCCTGGACGTCCTCTGCGACCTTCGCGAGCGCTTCCGCAGCCTGACCCCGCGCGAGCGGGAGGTGATGCGGCTTGTCGCCGCCGGGCAGCTCAACAAGCAGATCGCCGCCGAGCTGCAGCTCAGCGAGATCACCGTGAAGGTCCACCGCGCCAACGTGATGCGCAAGATGCAGGCGCGGTCCCTGCCCGATCTGGTGCGCATCGCCGACAAGGTGACCCCCGCCGGCGACGCCTGACCGGTCCTTGCCTACGCCCCCTTGATGAAGGCGAGCACGTCGGCGTTGAAGCGGTCCTGGTGGGTGGCCGTCAGGCCGTGCGGCGCCCCCTCGTAGACCGTCAGCGTCGCCTGCGGCGCGATCTCCACGGCGCGGCGGGCCGCCGCGTCGATGGGCACGATCTGGTCGTCGTCGCCGTGGATGAGCAGCGTCGGGACCGCCATCTTCCTCAGATCCTCGGTGAAGTCGGTTTCCGAGAATTGCTGGATGCAATCGTAGGCGCCCTTGATCCCGGCCATCATGCCCTGCAGCCAGAAGGATTGCCGCAGCCCCTCCGACACCTTCGCCCCGTCGCGGTTGAAGCCGTAGAAGGGCATGGTCAGGTCCAGGAAGAACTGCGACCGGTCGTCGTAAGTGCCCTTGCGGATGCCGTCGAAGACCTCCATCGGCAGGCCGCCGGGGTTGGCCGCGGTCTTCAGCATGATCGGCGGCACCGCCCCGACCAGCACGGCCTTGGCGACCCTCCCGGTGCCGTGGCGCCCGATGTAGCGGGCGACCTCGCCGCCGCCGGTGGAATGGCCGATTATCACGGCGTCGCGCACATCCAGCGCGTCGAGCAGCTCGGCCAGATCGTCGGCGTACTGGTCCATGTGGTTGCCGGTCCAGGTCTGGTCGGACCGGCCATGGCTGCGCCGGTCGTGCGCGATCACCCGGTAGCCCTGCTGGCCGAAGAACAGCATCTGCCCGTCCCAGGCGTCGGCGCTGAGCGGCCATCCGTGCGAGAAGACCACCGGCTGTCCGCTGCCCCAGTCCTTGTAGAAGATGCGGGTGCCGTCCTTGGTCGAGATCGTGCTCAAAACCCCCTCCTTTTTTGGACGCGCGAAAGAACCGCGGCGCGAGGGGAAGGCGGATACCGACCTCTCCACGGACAGCGCGGAACATCGTCTTCGCCACCACAGTGCCGGAGGCGGGCCGGCCTGAAAACTATACGGAGGTATCGGTGGACTGCGCGTGCGTATGGGGGGAAGGTGGACATCCGCCGGCCAGCACGCCGGGAAGGATGCGCTCCAGCGACAGCCGGTCGGACACCCACTCCCGATGGGAGGTCCGCAGCCGTGCCCGGCGGTCCGGGTCGTCGCGCAACGCCGCCAAGCGCTGCACCGCCTCTTCGCCGTCGCCGAAGGTCAGCTCGTCCTCGACGGGGCCGAACAGCCGGCCGCTGTCGGCGTGCCGCCAGCTAACCAGCAGGCCGTCGCGCTTCACGATCTCCAGGGTGCGCGGGAAGATGGCCGTGTCGTAGGCGAGGCTTCCGAAATCCAGGCAGGCCGCGGCCTCGTGATAGAGGGCGCGCGGGCCCGGGGAGACCGGGTGCGCCGCGAGGCCGTACCGGTCCCAGCCGTCCCCCCACAGGGCGAAAGCATCCCCGAAGGCGTCGCGCAGGGCGGTGGCGAAGCGCCGGCGGTTCTCCACCGCGAAGACCGCGGCGAAGACCCTGTTGAACGCCAGCGTCCAGGCGGGGTCGGCGGACGGCCCGCACAGGCCGCACAGGTCCATGGCCGCCGTCCGGTGCAGCCCCGGCCGGGCGCGCATCGCCTCGGCGACGGCTTCGGCGGCGCGCCGGACGGCGGGGTCGGCGGACTCCGCCGGCGGACAGCCCTGGCCGAGATAGACGAAGCGTCCAGCGACCAGCGGTGTCTCATCCCGGTCCCCTGCCTCTCCCGTCATGGCTCGGTAAGGGTGGCGGACCAGTCCGGGATCGGCCTGGGACATCCAGCGCTTGTAGAGATGCAGCGTGCCGTCGCCGTCCCGCAGGGCGCAGATCCAGGGATGCACCCCCAGCGGGGCGTGGAACACCCGCGTCAGGCCCAGCCGCCCGCACTGCTCCGCCACGCTGGGACACATGCACCACATCCGGACGTTCCAGCGTTCCATCCATCGATCCGCTTCCGCCACCGCGGCGGGGGTGGTGGCGCCGATCTCCTCCAACGGGTGCTTCAGGCAGATGTGGACCAGCGCCGGACGCGTGCCGAAGGACGCCACATAGGTGGTCAGCATCTCCACCGTGTCGCGCGGGATCTCGAACAGGTTCAGCGCGAGGATGGCGTCGATGGGCCGGTCGATCACCTCCCGCGAGATGTCGGGAAGCGCCAGCACCGATTCGTGCCCCAGCGCGATCAGGGCGGCGTGGATGGACCAGAGGATTTCCGAGGTTCCCTGCCCGCAGAGAAGCACGCGCATCGCCGTCCTCACGCCCTCTGCCGGTGCAGGGCGACCGCCTCGTCCAGCAGCGCGGCGAGACGGGCGGCGTCCCCGCCCTCCCCCTGGACCGCCGCGAAGCGCGCGCGGGCGGCAGCGCGGGCCTGCTCCAGCCGCTCCGGAAAGGCTGCCAGCGCCGCCGCCCGGGCGATGAAAGCCTCCTCGTCCGTCACCAGGAAATCCGGTCCGGCGACGCTCGCCACGTCACCGCCGGGAAAGGACAGGATCGGCACGCCCGCGGCCAGCGCCTGCGCCGCACTCGCCCCGCCGCCGGTGCGGCGCGGGTTCAGGCAGAGGCCGCACAGCCCCAGCAACCCGCCCATCCGCTCCACCCAGCCCAGGCTGCGCAGCCGTCCGGCGTGGCGGGACGCGGCGAGCCGTCCGGGCAAAGTCCCGGCGTCCCCGGCGAAGAGCACGACGGCGCGCGGGATCGCGTCGAGAAGCCGTTCCAGAAGGGCGAGGAACTCCGCCCCCACTTCCGCGTCCAGACGGTTGCCGATCACCACGCAGGGGAAGGCGTCCTCGGGAAGGCCGAAATCCGCGCGGGCGGCGGGGGACGCGCCGTCGTCCGGACGCAGCGACAGGCCCAGGCGGAATGGCCGCCACGCCCGGGCGAAGCGCCCGCCTTCCGGCGGCGGGGTGGTCCCGCCGAAGTCCAGCGCGATGTCCGCCAGGGTGACGGGCGTGCCGGTGGTCGTCGGGATGCACAGCAGCGGGCGCGCCGGCCCCAGCAGGTCGGCCAGCAGCACAGACCCCCCGAAGCCGATCACCACGTCCGGGTCGAACGCCTCGACCGCCGTCAGGAACCCCTTGAGCTTGCCCGCCGTCAGGCCCGGTTCGACCGAGGAGGTGAGGCGGAAGCGCTGGTCCTCGAAGGCGATGAACTGCTCGCCGTCCAACTGCGCCTCGATGGCTGCCGCGAAGGGCGGCACGAAGGGACTGTGGTAACGGTCCGGCATCATGTTGGTGTTGAGGATCAGCACCTCCCGCCCGGCGCCCCCCTGTAAAAGGGCCGCCTGCCGCAGCAGGTCGCGGGAAGGCTGGTGATAGGCGGACAGGAGCTGGTTGGTGACCATCACCACCCGCCCGGTGTCCGGCGCCCCGGCCGACCGCGAGGCCGGGCGCAGATCCAGGCGCCGCGCCACCTCGCCCAGAAAGCGTTCGTAGAAGGGGAAGAGGAGGGCGGTGAAGAAGTCGAGCATGGTCGCCGCGTCCATGCGCGTCAGGAAGATCTGCCGCTGCATGGACCAGTAGATCTGGTTGACGCCCTCCAGCGGCGCCAAGTCCAGCACATTCCCGACCATGTCCAGGATGCGGGCAAAGCGCCGCAGGTCGCCGGAAATGTGGCCCAGCGCGGATTCCCGCAGGATCGGGTCGGTGCCCGCGACCGCGGTTTCCAGCGCGGCCATCAGGGCCGGGTCGGCGCCCAGCCCCGCGGCCCGCGCCTCCTCGCAGACATCGGCGATGGCCTTCAGATCCTCCCCCGTCCCAGCGGGTCCGCACAGGCGCGCCGCGACCAAGGGAAGGAGAGCGGAGGCTCGGCTGGAGTCGTTCGGCATGTCGGCGCTCCGGATCGGACAGAGAAGGTAGGGGCTGGATGGCGGGCGGCCGGACATCGGCGCGGCTCGACGCTTCGTCCAGCCGCGCTTTGTTATCACCGAAGCGGAAGAGACGCGAGCCGACACGGAGATTTTTCGCTCTTGGGTGGAAATATTTCGTTTTTTCAATCAGTTCCGGTGCTTTTGACAGGGGCTTGGCGCCCTTTCCGTCTTCCGAACAGGCGTGGCATCGTTTATCTTCGGCAGGCGGTGGGCACGAAGCCTAGCCATCTGGGAAATAAGAAGACGGTTTCTTGGAGGAGTAGAGCTTGCGGATGCTCGTCGCCGTGGCCGATGAACTGCGCCGGCAGAGCCGCAGTGTCGTCGTTCGCCTTATGCTTTTTGGACTAGTCCTGGTCTTCGTCGGCGCCTGCGCGCGCATCTGGGTCCTGTCGTCCTTCTTGGAGGACAAGATCAACAACCTTACCTCGTCCCAGCAGCAATCGACGGCGTCCTACGTCGCCCACGACATCGACGAGAAGATCAAGGCTCGGCTCGATCTCCTGCGTCGCGCCGCCGGAAGCCTGCCGTTGGCCGCCCTCGACGATCCAACGGCCCTGCGCGACTGGCTGAAACGGCATCACGAGATCGCGCCTTTGTTCTCGCGCGGGCTGATGGTCGTCCGGCTGGACGGCCGCGGGGTCGTCGCCGATTATCCGGAACGGCACCGGCCGCCGGATTTCGACGTCTCAAGCCGCGATTGGTTCCAGGCGGCGCTGGCGTCCCGCGAACCGGTGATCGGGCGGCCCGCCCGCTCCTCCATCGACGGCGAGCCGATGATGGTCATGGCGATGGCCGTCACCGACGCCGCCGAACGCCCGGTTGCGGTCCTGAGCGGCGCCACCGCCCTGTCGTCGCCTGGTTTCCTTAATCTTGTGCAGGGAAACCGCATCGGGCGCAGCGGCGGCTTCCTGCTGGTTTCCCCCCGCGACAAGCTGTTCGTGTCGGCCAGCGATCACGGGATGATCCTGACCGCGACCCCACCGGAGGGGGTCAATCCGCTGCACGACCGGGCCATGGCCGGTTACCGCGGCACCGGCATCACCGTCAACGCGGCGGGGGTGGAGGAGTTGTCCGCCATCGCGTCCGTTCCCACGGCGGGCTGGTTTCTGGTCGCCCGTCTGCCCACGGCGGAGGCGTTCGAAGGGGTGCGCGATCTCCAGACCTTCATCGCCACCAACAGCCTGATGATCGCCGCCTTCGCCGTGACCGTGCTGTTCATCGGCATGCGCCGCTTCTTCCGCCCGCTGACCGAGGCGGCGCGGCGGATGCACCAGATGGCCGACGGGCATGTCGAGCTGTCGCCCCTGCCGGTCCGCCGCATGGACGAGGTCGGGGAACTGGCACTGGGCTTCAACTATCTGCTGGGCAAGCTGCGGGAGCAGGAGGCCGCCCTGCGGGCGAACGAGGCGCGCATGGCCCACATGGCCCACCACGACGCGCTGACCGGCCTGCCCAACCGCGCCATGTTCCACAACCGGCTGCAGCAGGCCATCGACCGGGCGGAGCGCGGCGGCACCCTGTTCGCCCTGCTCTACATCGACCTGGACGGCTTCAAGCCGATCAACGACGCCCACGGCCACAGCCGGGGCGACGAGGTTCTGCGCGTGGTGGCGCACCGCCTGTCCGGCCTGCTGCGCAAGTCCGACCTGATCGCCCGCATCGGCGGCGACGAGTTCGCCATCATCCTGGAGGTGGAGGTGACCCGCGCCGGAGCGGAAACCGTCGCCGACAAGTGCCGGACGGCGCTGGCGGAGCCCATCCTGATCGACGGGCTGCGGCTGCCGCTCGCCCTGTCCATCGGCGTCGCGGTCTATCCGCAGGACGGGCGGGACGCCCAGCAACTCATCGTCCACGCTGATCAGGCGATGTACGCGGTCAAGCGGGGCGCCGTCCGAGTCCCGGCCCTGTAGCGGCTCCGGCTCAGTGGCAGCTTGATCCGCCACCAGCCGGGCCGCAGCCCTTGCACCCGCCGCCGCAGCCGGAACCCTTCGGCGCGGCCCTGCCCAGCAGGCGGTCGCGCAGCCCGGCCGGCAGGATCACCCGCCACACCGTCCACGCCGCGGCCACCACCACCACCACGGCGACCAGCAGATCCTGCCACATGGCCGCGCCCTCCCCTCTCTTTACAGCAGCGCGGACGCGACGCGGTAGGTGACGAAGCTCGCCCCGTAGGCCAGCGTGATCATGTAGGCGAACATCACCGCCGGCCAGAACCAGCCGTTGGTCTCGCGCTTCACCACCGACAGGGTGGCGACGCATTGCGGGGCGAAGACGTACCAGGCGAGCAGCGACAGGGCGGTCGGCAGGCTCCAGGAGGCGGCCAGAGCCCCGGCGAGCGAGGATTGCAGCGCGTCGCCGCTGTCGCTCAGCGCATAGATGGTCCCCAGCACGCCGACCGCCACCTCGCGCGCCGCGATGCCCGGCACCAGCGCCACGGCGATCTGCCAGGTGAATCCGATCGGCGCCAGCAGCGGTTCCAGCGCGTGGCCGATCATGCCGGCGATGGAATACTGGATGGCCGGCTCGGTCGCCCCTTCCGGCGCGCCGGGGAAGCTCGCCAGGAACCACATGACGATCATCAGCGCGAAGATCGTCGTGCCTGCCCGCGCCAGGAAGACCTTGGCCCGTTCGAACAGGCCCAGCGCGATGTCGCGCGGGTTGGGCAGGCGGTAGGCCGGAAGCTCCATCAGCAGCGGCTCGCGCGCGCCCTTGAACACCGTGCCCTTGAGAACGAAGGCGACGGCCAGCGCCGACAGGATGCCGGCGGCGTAGAGCGCGAACATCACCAGCCCCGGCAGCCCGACCAGACCGCCCAACAACGGACGGTCCGGCACGAAGGCCGCGATCAGCAGCGTGTAGACCGGCAGCCGGGCCGAGCAGGTCATCAGCGGGGCGATCATGATGGTGGCCAGCCGGTCGGCGCGGTTCTCGATGGTGCGCGCCGCCATGACGCCGGGCACCGCGCAGGCGAAGCTGGACAGCAGCGGGATGAAGGCCCGCCCGTGCAGCCCCACCCCGCCCATCAGCCGGTCCAGCAGGAAGGCGGCGCGGGCGAGGTAGCCGGTCGCCTCCAGCACCAGGATGAAGAAGAACAGCACGAGGATCTGCGGCAGGAAGATGACCACGCTGCCCACCCCGGCGATGATCCCGTCGGTCAGCAGGCTGCGCAACGCGCCGTCCGGCAGGGTGGCGGCCACCCAGTCCTTGAGCCCGCTGACCGCGCTGTCGATCAGGTTCATCGGCGCCTCGGCCCAGGCGAACACCGCCTGGAACATCAGGAACAGCACGAGGAACAGGAAGGCCAGCCCGAACACCGGGTGCAGCAGCACGGCGTCCACCCGCCGGGTCGCCAGCGGCGGCAGGCCGGCGTCGGCCACGCAGCCGGCCAGCAGCCCTTCGACCTCCTGGTGGTAGACCCGCAGGTCGCGCGAGGAGGGCTCGCTCCAGCCGCAGGGAGGAGGATTCTCCGCCGCATCGGACGCCATGGCCATGGCGCCGTCGATCTGCTCCAGCAGCGGCTGGACGCCGCCGCGGCGGATGGCGACGGTCGGCACCACCGGCACGCCGAGCGCTGCGGACAGGGCCGCCGCGTCGATGCGGCAGCCGCGCTTCTCCGCCGCGTCCATCATGTTCAGCGCCAGGATGATCGGGCGGCCCAGCCGCTTCAGCTCCACCACCAGCCGCAGGTTCAGGCGCAGGTTGGTGGCGTCGGCGACGCAGACCAGCAGGTCGGGGCTGTCCTCGTGCGAGAAGCGGCCGAGCACGACGTCGCGGGTCACCTCCTCGTCGGGGGAGCGGGCGCGCAGGCTGTAGGTGCCCGGCAGGTCGATCACCTGCACGCGGCGGCCGAGCGGGCTGACGAAATGCCCGATCTTCCGTTCCACGGTGACGCCGGGGTAGTTCGCCACCTTCTGGCGGGAACCGGTGAGCGCGTTGAACAGGGCGGTCTTGCCACAGTTCGGGTTGCCGACCAGCGCGATGCGCGGCGGCAGGGCGGAGTCCAGGACCGACATGGCCGGATGTCCTTGCAGGGGGTCGCTTTGAAGGAGGGTGGCGGCGCCGCGGGTCAGATGGCGGGCGTCAGGCGGCGGGCGCCACCAGCACGGCGCGCGCCTCGGCGCGGCGGAGCGCCAGCGTGTGCTCGTTCACCCGGATGGCGATGGGGTCGCGGCCCGGAAAGGCTTCGTGCAGGACCTCGACGTGGGAGCCTTCGACCAGCCCCATCTCGATCATGCGCCGCTCCAGCTCCCCTTCGGGAAGGGTGGTGACGACCCCGCGCTCATCGACGCCGGTCACGCGGGCGCGCTCGCCCTTCTTCAACTCGCCCAAATGCCGTCCGCCGGGGGACTGGCCCGTTTCGGGGGTGGGATGACCGCTCATGGCTGCACCTGATCGCACCGGGAGGTGGGGGGCGCGTTCCTGTCCGCCCCTCTTCGCCGCGAATGATCCTGCGAAGCGTTCGCACTCGTCCAGCCGTCTAAATGTCGCAGGAGCCTTGTAAAATGAGCGTAACGGCCCTACTGCGACTAGGGCTTTGCGGGCGCTGCCCCGGCCTTCGCGTCGCCCTTTGCGGCGGGAGCCGGCGCCTTGGCCGAGCGGTCGAGGTTGGCCTGCGCCGTCTTGGCCGCCGCGCTGTTCGGCGTGTTGCGGACGATCTGGCTCCAATCCTCCCGCGCGCCCGGCAGATTGCCGGCCTGCGCCTTGATGGTGGCGCGCAGCAGCAGGGCATCGGGATCGCCGGGGCGCAGCTCCAGCGTGCGGTCGATGTCGGCGACGGCCTGCCGGTCGTTGGCCAGCGCCTTGTGGGCGGCGGCGCGGTAGAGATAGGCCTCGGCCCGCCGCGGGTCCTTCTTCAGCGCGGCGTCCAGGTCGGCCACGGCGTCCCAGAAGCGCTCCGTCTCGGCCCGCGCGATGGCGCGGTCGATCAGCAGATCCACGTCGTCCGGCTGGAGCGCCAGGGCGCGGCTGTAGGCCCGCTCCGCCCGCACATTGTCACCGGCGCGCAGCCACGCCCAACCGGCCCGCCCGAGGATCGAGGCCCCGGCCTTCGGGTCGTCCTTGCCCAGCACCGGGGCCAGCTCCTCCAGCCGCGCCCCGGCGGTGGTGAAGTCGCCCTTGTGGAACAGCGCCAGCGCCTGGCACAGCCGGGCATGGTCGCCGCCGCCGCGGTTCAGCCAGGTCTGCGCGCTCTCCAGCGCTTCGGCCGGGCGCTTTTCCGCGAGGGTCAGGCAGGCCTGGAACTCCCGGTTGTGATCGACGGCGGGAGCGGCAAAGGCGGGGCCGGCGGAGAGGAGCGCCAGCGCGGCCGTGATGAGGTAAGCGTTGCGTCGGTTCATGGCGGCCTTACACTCCGTCATTGCCGCCTCCGACGCAAGGACCCCGCAAGACATGGCTTCTCCCCGTCTGTTCGTCTTCGGCCTGGGCTTCACCGCCCGCGTGTTCGCCGACCGGCTGAAGGCCGAGGGTTGGCGGATCGCCGCCACCTGCCGCGGCGAGGACAAGCGCGCCGCCCTGGAGGCGCAGGGCATCGAGGCGTTCCTGTTCGACCGGGGCCGCCCGCTGGAGGACGCCCGCGCCGCGCTGGCCGGCACCACCCATCTGCTGGTCAGCGTCCCGCCCGACGAGCGGGGCGACCCGGTGCTCGACCAGCACGCCATGGATCTGGCGGACCTGCGGACGCTCGACTGGGCCGGCTATCTTTCCACCACCGGGGTCTACGGCGACACCAAGGGCGAATGGGTGGGCGAGGCGGCGTGGCTGCGCCCGACCGGCGAGCGGCAGAAACGCCGCGTCGAGGCGGAGCGCGGCTGGCTGAACCTCTACCGTCAGTACGGCGTGCCGATGCATCTCTTCCGGCTGGCCGGCATCTACGGGCCGGGGCGCAGCGCTCTGGACAACGTGCGCGACGGCACCGCCCGGCGGGTGGACAAACCCGGGCAGGTGTTCAGCCGCATCCATGTGGAGGACATCGCGGCGACGCTGCGCGCCTCGATGGACAAGCCGACGCTGGGCGCGGTCTACAACGTCGCCGACGACCTGCCCTCCCCCTCCCACGAGGTGGTGAGCTACGCCTGCGGCCTGCTGGGCGTCGAGCCGCCGCCGCTGGTGCCCTTCGAGGAGGCCGGGCTGTCGCTGATGGCCGCCAGCTTCTACGCCGACTGCCGGCGGGTGAAGAACGATCGCATCAAACGCCAGCTCGGCGTGACGCTGACCTACCCCGACTACCGCGCCGGGCTGGACGCGCAATTCGCGGCGGAGAGCGGGCGGTAGAGTCGCCACGGCGCGAATCGCGTGCCCTCCCGCCCCGGCCGCATTCCCCCCTACGGCGGCACCCCGCGGGGGCGTCACGGGCCTCCGGATGGGCTGGAATCGTCGTTTCCGGCGACCGCCCGACCGCGCCGAACGAATTTGGTTCGGCAAAACCGACGTTGTGGTATCATGCGCCCCCGTTCCGGCCCGCTGGATTGCGGCCGGACCGGCATGGGTACGCCTGCGAATCGCAAAAGAACACGACCTGCCGAGACGACGACCAGCATGAACATCATCATCGAACGCGCCGCCCTTCTCCGGTCCCTTGGTCATGTGCAGAGCGTGGTGGAGCGCAGGAACACCATCCCTATTCTGTCCAACGTGCTGCTGCGGGCGAGCGACGGCGAGCTGTCGCTCGCCGCCACCGACATGGACCTGGAGATCGTCGAAACGGTCCCGGCCACGGTGACCCGCGCCGGCGGCACCACCGCCCCGGCCCACACGCTGTACGACATCGTGCGCAAGCTGCCCGACGGCAGCCAGGTGGAGCTGGACATCGGCGGCGACGGCACGATCCTGACGCTGCGCGCGGGCCGGTCGCAGTTCAAGCTGTCCTGCCTGCCGATCGACGATTTCCCGCAGCTCTCCGGCGGCGACCTGCCGAACCGCTTCGACCTGACGGCGGGCGACCTGCGGGCGCTGGTCGACCGCACCCGCTTCGCCATCTCGACCGAAGAGACGCGCTACTACCTCAACGGCATCTACCTGCACGCCGCCAAGGCCAAGGCCGGTGGGGCCGAGCTGCCGGTGCTGCGCGCCGTGGCGACCGACGGCCACCGTCTGGCGCGGGTCGAGATGCCGCTGCCGGAGGGGGCCGCCGGCATCCCCGGCGTCATCGTGCCGCGCAAGACCGTGAACGAGATCCGCAAACTGATCGACGAGGCCGCCGACCGCATCGAGCTGTCGCTGTCGGACAACAAGATCCGCTTCGCCTTCGATTCGGTGGTGGTGACCTCCAAGCTGATCGACGGCACTTTCCCGGACTATGAGCGGGTCATCCCGGTCGGCAACGACAAGACGATGGAGGTGGACGCCAAGCTGTTCGCCGCCGCCGTGGACCGCGTCGCCACCATCTCCACCGAGAAGAGCCGGGCGGTGAAGCTGTCGCTGACCCGCGGCACTCTGACCCTGTCGGCGACCAGCCCCGAGGCCGGCAGCGCCACCGAGGAACTGGAGGTCAATTACCAGGAAGGCCCCCTGGAAATCGGCTTCAACTCTCGCTATCTGCTTGATATCACGCAGCAGATCGAGGGCGAGGGCGCGCGCTTCTCGCTGGCCGACGCCGCCTCGCCGACCATCGTGCGCGACGTCGCCGACTCCACGGCCCTTTACGTGTTGATGCCGATGCGTGTGTGACCGGTCCGGATGGATCGGCGCTTTTCGGACCGGTGCGCTCCGGACCCCGTGCTTGACGGGGTCCGGCGGCCCGGTCCCCGCATCCCGGATCGGACGCTTTGCTCGACGCCAGACAGACTTCGCCCTATCCCATCCCTGCGATGGACACCCCGGCCGCTTTGGCGGTGACGCGCCTCACCCTGACCCGCTTCCGCGGTTATGACAGCGCGCGCCTGGAGCCCGACCACCGCCCGGTGGTGCTGACCGGGCCGAACGGCGCCGGCAAGACCAACCTGCTCGAAGCGGTCAGCTTCCTCGCCCCCGGACGCGGCCTGCGCGGCGCCAAACTGTCGGAGGTCGAGCGGATCGGCGGCAGCGCCGGCAATGGCACCGGCGCCGGCTGGGCGGTCGCCGCCGTTCTGGACACCCCCACCGGCCCGGTGGAGATCGGCACCGGCCGCGAGATCGGCCCCCAGGCGGCGTCGGGCGCCGAACGCGACCGCCGCGTCGTCCGGGTGGACGGCCACCCCGCCAAGGGCCAGACCGTGCTGGCCGAGCATGTCGCCGTCGTCTGGCTGACCCCGCAGATGGACCGGCTGTTCCTCGAGGGCTCCAGCGGGCGCCGCCGCTTCCTCGACCGCCTCGTCTTCGGCTTCGACCCCGCCCACGCTGGGCGGCTCAGCCGCTACGAGCACGCCCTGCGCGAGCGCGCCCGCCTGCTGCGCGAGGGGCATCGCGGCTGGAACGGCGACGAGGGCTGGCTGAGCGGGCTGGAGGACCAGATGGCGACCACCGGAGTCGCCGTGGCCGCCGCCCGCCGCGACGTGGTGCAGCGGCTGCGCGCCGCCTGCGGGCGGGCCGTCGGCCCCTTCCCCGGCGCCGACCTGACGGTCCAGGGCGCGGTGGAGCGCTGGCTCGACGACGGTCCCGCCCTGGCCGCCGAGGACGCTCTGCGCCGTTCCTTGCGCGACAGCCGGCGGGCCGATTCGGACAGCGGCGGGGCCACGCTGGGGCCGCACAAGAGCGACCTCGCGGTGCGCCACGCCCAGAAGGACATGCCGGCGGCGCTCTGCTCCACCGGGGAGCAGAAGGCGCTTCTGATCGCCATCATGCTGGCCAACGCCCGCCTGCTGGCGGCGGAGCGCGGGGCCGCCCCGCTGCTGCTGCTGGACGAGGTGGCCGCCCATCTCGACCCGCAACGGCGCGAGGCGCTGTTCGACGAAATCCTGGCGCTGGGCGCGCAGGCCTGGATGACCGGCACCGACGATTCGGTCTTCGGGCCGCTCGGCGGTGCGGCCAAACGCTTCCACATCGAGGATGCGACCGTGACCCCGGCCTAGCTCCCGAAATAAGGGCTCAAAAGCCCAGAAAATCACCTACCGAAGTACGGTATTCCGCCGAAACCCAACGCAGTCTGCTATAGTCGCACCATGGCACAGGAAGCACTGAAGAACGACCTCCCGCAGCAGGATTACGGCGCGGAATCGATCACCGTCTTGCGCGGGCTGGACGCCGTGCGCAAGCGTCCGGGCATGTACATCGGCGACACCGATGACGGCTCCGGACTTCACCACATGGTCTACGAGGTCGTGGACAACGCGATCGACGAGGCGCTGGCCGGCTACTGCGACGCGGTCGTGGTGCAGCTCAACGCCGACGGGTCGGTCACGGTGCGCGACAACGGCCGCGGCATCCCCACCGACATCCACTCCGAAGAGGGCGTGTCGGCGGCGGAGGTCGTGATGACCCAGCTCCACGCCGGCGGCAAGTTCAACCAGAACTCCTACAAGGTGTCGGGCGGCCTGCACGGCGTGGGCGTGTCGGTGGTGAACGCCCTGTCGGAGACGCTGGAGCTGCGGATCTGGCGCAACGGCCGCGAATGGTTCATGCGCTTCCGTCACGGCGTCGCCGACGAGCGGCTGGCCGACATCGGCGCGGCCCCGATGGTCGACGACGGCAACGGCGGGCAGAAGCCGCTCTCCGGCACCGAGGTCACCTTCCTGCCGTCCAAGGACACCTTCACCAACACCGAATTCGACTTCGCGACGCTGGAACACCGGCTGCGCGAGCTGGCCTTCCTGAACTCCGGCGTGCGGCTGGTGCTGACCGACGCCCGCGGGGTGGAGCCGAAGGTCCAGGACCTGCACTACGAAGGCGGGCTGGAAGCCTTCGTGAACTGGCTCGACCGCTCCAAGGTACCGCTGCACAAGCCGGCCATCTCGATCAAGGCGGAGCGCCCGACCGAGCATGGCGGCGTGGTCACCGTGGAATGCTCGCTCCAGTGGAACGACAGCTACCACGAGACGACCCTCTGCTTCACCAACAACATCCCGCAGAAGGACGGCGGCACCCACCTCGCCGGCTTCCGCGCGGCGCTGACGCGGGCGATCAACAACTACGCCAACGAGTCGGGCATCGCGAAGAAGGAGAAGGTCAACCTCTCCGGCGACGACGCGCGCGAGGGGCTGACCTGCGTGCTGTCGGTGAAGGTGCCCGACCCGAAATTCTCCAGCCAGACCAAGGACAAGCTGGTCTCCTCCGAAGTCCGCCCGGTGGTCGAGGCGGTGGTGGGCGAATGCCTCGCCCAGTATTTCGAGGAGCATCCGGCGGACGCCAAGCGCGTCGTCCAGAAGGTGGTCGAGGCCGCCGCCGCCCGTGAGGCCGCCCGCAAGGCGCGCGAGCTGACCCGGCGCAAGGGTGCGCTCGACATCGCGTCCCTGCCCGGCAAGCTGGCCGACTGCCAGGAGCGCGACCCGGCGCTGTCCGAACTCTTCATCGTGGAGGGCGATTCGGCGGGCGGCTCGGCCAAGCAGGGCCGGTCGCGCCAATTCCAGGCCATCCTGCCGCTGCGCGGCAAGATCCTGAACGTGGAGCGGGCGCGCTTCGACAAGATGCTGTCCTCGGCCGAGATCGGCACGCTGATCGCGGCGCTGGGCACCGGCATCGGGCGCGACGAGTTCAACCCGGACAAGACGCGCTACCACAAGATCATCATCATGACCGACGCGGACGTGGACGGCAGCCACATCCGCACGCTCCTGCTGACCTTCTTCTTCCGGCAGATGCCGGAGCTGATCGAGCGCGGCTATCTCTACATCGCCCAGCCGCCGCTCTACCGCATCAAGCGCGGCAACGCGAAGGAGCGGTACCTGAAGGACGACCGGGCGTTGGAGGAGTATCTGATCGAGGCGGCGCTGGGCGACCTGTCCGTGCGCCCCGCCGACGGCTCCCTGCTGAACGGCGAGCCGTTGCGCGAGATGGTCGAGCAGGCGCGCGGCGCCCGCCTGCACATCGAGACGCTTGCCCGCAAGGCCGGCAACCTGGCGGTGGTGGAATCGGCGGCGGTGAGCGGCGCCCTATCGGTCGCCCTCTCGCAGGACACCGCCCAGGCGCAGCAGGCGGCCGAGACGGTCGCCGCCCGGCTGAACGCGCTGGACGCGGAAGGCGGATGGCGCGGCGAGAGCCTGCTCCAGGGCGGCTATGCGCTGGTGCGGACGCGCCGCGGCGTGACCCACCGCCACCATCTGGACGCCGACCTGCTGAAGAGCGCCGAGGCCCGCAAACTGGACGCCATCGCGGCGGACCTCAAGCGCGTCTACGCCGAGCCGGGCCGCGCCTTCGAGAAGCAGAAGGAGAGCCGCAGCCTGACCGGCCCCGTCGCCCTGTTCGACACGGTGATGGAACTCGGCCGCCGAGGCGTGACGATCCAGCGCTACAAGGGCTTGGGCGAGATGAATCCCGACCAGCTCTGGGAAACCACGCTGGACCCGACAAAGCGTTCGCTGTTGCAGGTGAAGGTCAACCACGCCGACCAAGCGGAGGAGGTCTTCTCCACCCTGATGGGCGACATCGTCGAGCCGCGCCGCGAGTTCATCCAGGAGAACGCCCTGAAGGTAGCCAACCTGGACGTGTAAGCGTGCTTGTTGGTCGTTAACGCAAAGTTTGAGAAACCGAACTCTATGATTGAGAAGTTTCACTCAATGATTGAGAAGTTTCACTCAATGATTGAGAATGGCTGAGATCAAGCGAAGCTGGAGCTTGACAGAACGGATGCAGAATGGGGCGGATCCAACCGGGTCCGCCCTTTTTCATGAAGACGACGTCCCACGCAGGGAACTGGGGCTGGCGCCCTGCACCATCAGTCCTTGGGACGCTTGCGCCGCGGCGGTTCGGCGCCCCCTTCGATGATCAAGCCCTCCAGCATGACGGACGGGTGCGTCGCCAGAGCACGCGCCAAATCGACCACCATGGCAAGCGATGGACTGGAACGGCCGCGTTCCAGATCGCTGAGATAAGGCACGCTCATTCCGGCGCGGAACGCGAGCTCCTCCTGGGAAAGGCCTTGGGCTGTCCGCAGGTCGCGCAGAATGGCGCCAAACTGGCTGGCGATGCTGTCCATTCTGAGGAATGCACGGCGTTGCGGCGCCAATCACCATAAGATATATCCTATGTTACAAAAGACGCTTTCCAGGGAGCGGCTTGCCCGATCGGCCAATGGTGTTTCGAAAGACGCGGGAGGAGCCGCCATCCAATGTCGAATGCGTTTGCCCAGTCCCAGCCGGTTGCCCCGGCAGTGGATGATGCTTCTCACGCGATCCTCTCCGCGTTGGCGGACAAGCATGCGGAACTTGACGCACGCCGCTCGGACCTGGCCCGGCAAGTGGCCGCGCTCGACCAGGAGTTGACGTGCCTCGAAGGAGCCATCCGGCTGTTCAGCCACTCCCGGCCGGCCTCGGCCCCGACGGCCAGTCCCGTGAGCCCGCGCCACGCGACCGAACGGAGTGTGATTGCCGACGACGCCCTGCGCGTGCTGCGGGACGCCTCCCGCCCGCTGTCCACCTCCGACATCGTCCGCGCGCTCTGCGCCGAGCGGAACGTCGCGCTTCGCCCGTTGGAATTCCGGCGCTTGGCGGTGGCCGTGATCTCCGTCCTTCGCCTCCGCGAAGCGCGCGGTCTCGTCGAGGAGGTCGGCCGTGCCCGGCGCAACGCCGTCCTGTGGACCGCCACCAGCGCGCATGACCGCTCAAGGCGCCGCTGAGCCATACGAGGCGCCAGCCCCCCTCGCTTTCTGTGGGGCTCCAGCAACGGGCGGCCCGTAACACTCGGCGGTGGGCCGATCAGTTCGGCCAAGGTCCGGTCCGATGCCGCACGCCCACCACGCCGATGCCGCTCAACACCACGTTCGTGTTCAAATTCGCCTTTCTTGGTCCCATACGGGTGATTTTTCCCCGATCGCCCCGACGTGAAAGACTGGCTATTTGTCCGGATGCGACACCTCCTTGGCGGGTTCGACCACCACCATCGCTTTGGGGAGGCGACAGGGATCGTCAGGCGGTCGGTAATGAGAATTGGCCAGTTCGGGCTTGCGGCGCAGGCGCGCCTTGACGATGTCGTTGGGCGCTTTGCCCTCGAGCACGCGCTGCCGACGGGCGTTGTAAGCGACGTTGTAGCCCTGCAGCAGGCGCTCCAGCGAGCGGTGGGTGCCGACGGTGATGACGAGCACGTCGCGGCCGATGCGGCCGTTGAAGCGCTCCACCATGCCATTCGTCTTGGGCGTGTCACCGCTGATGTACAGCCCGCGGTCGGGGCTCGTCGCGTTCGACGTGGACCGCTTCGGAATTCCCGACGATCTCAGCCGGGGCGGGCTGTTTTACGGCACCATCGTGCATGAAATCGGCCATGCGCTCGGTCTCACGCATCCCTTTGACAGCGGGGACCCCGCTCCGGCGGCAGGAGACCCGCGTGCGGCTTGGGAGCAATGGCACCGCGGCTGGACCATGATGGCGTACACGGCGCCGGGCCCCGACCTGCTGGCCTCCGGGGAGACGGTCGAACCCATCGGCCCGATGCTTGCGGATGTCGCGGTGCTGCAAGCCTATTATGGAGCCAACCGCAGCACGCGCACGGGCGACGACGTCTACGCTGTGGACGGCCGGTATCCTTTGGCCGCGCTCTGGGACGCCGCAGGCCGCGACACCATCGACGCTTCTCTTGCGTCGGTCACCCTCGCCGGTGAAGCGGGGAGCGGGGCGCTTCTTCGGCGTCCCGGCGATCCGCTTCCCCTCGCTGGGTGGTTTTCCGGTTGGTCCGGAGTGCATCTCGATTTGCGGCCGGGCGCCATAAGCCCTCACCTCGCCGTTTCCTATACTATGGTGCCGCCATCGAGGACGCCGTCGGGTCCCGCGGCGACGATCTCATCGTCGGCACCGACCCCGGAACGCTGACGGCGGGGGATGGATCAACGGTGTGGAGCGATGGCGCCAATCGCCTCGAAGGGAGCGCCGGCAATGACACGCTGCTCGGACTGGCCGGAGATGACACGTTGGTCGGAGGCTCGGGCAACAATCTGCTCGACGGCGGCGACGGCACCGACACCGCGGTGTTCGGCATTGCCTCGACCGCGGTGACGATTGCCCAGGACGGCGCGGATCTCGTCGTGACGGGCGCAGGTTTCGTCGACCGCCTGCGCCGTATTGATTCCTTGGCGTTCACGGACCGAGCTCTCGATGCCGTGGATGCGGTGTCGCAACTCGCGCCGACACCAACCCCGACGCCTGCTCCAGAGGCGCCAACTCCCCAAACTTCGCCACCAGCGGCACCGTCCCCGCAGGCTCCGCCCCCACAAGCGCCCGTACCGGTGATCGATCCCAGCCGACGCTTGGCCGTCTGGTCGGGAGGGGTCAGCCGCGAGCTTGAAATGCAGCTCTATGTCGGCCCGGTCGCGGGCCTGCGGAACATGTACATCGGCGATAGCTCATCGGAAGCCATATGTGGAAGCGACCTCAGCGACTTCATCAATTCGGTTGCCGGTGACGACGCGATCGACGGCGGGGCCGGCGACGACGTGCTGGACGGCGGCGCGAGATCGAATTTCCTCACCGGCGGGGCGGGGACTGACACCTTTTTTGTGGATGCGCGTGGTGGTGGCGTGACCTGGTCAACCATCACCGACCTGGAGCCGGGCGAGTGGGTGACCGCCTGGGGCTGGCGCCCAGGCCTGTCCACGCTGAAGTGGGAAGAGTTGGCCGGAGCCGACGGCTTCAAGGGCGCCACCGCACGCATCGACCTCGACCGCAACGGCACCATTGATGAGTCCATGACCTTCACCGGCAAAGGTTCCGGCGCAATCTTTTCCACTCCCGGCCAAGTCGGCGACAGCTCCTACATGGCCTTCATCCTCTTTCAATTACCCACATCCGGCAGCACAGCTGATGACGGCGGTCTCCACCTCGAATGCCGGCCATCCGTGGCCTGTTGACATCGAACGATGCTCGGGAGGTGCTGATGGCCACGGGAACCAACGCCTGGATCGAGGATGAACTCGCCGGCTGCCACTTTGCCGACGAGCGGCTGGGGCGACGTTTGAGCACGTTGCTCGATCAGATGGCCGGGGGGATGGGCAACAGCATTCCGCTGGCCTGCCAGGACTGGGCCAACACCAAGGCGGCCTACCGGTTCTTCGCCAACGAGCGGGTGAGCGACGCGGATATTCTCTCCGGCCACTTCGATTCGACACGCGCGCGGGTCGCCGCAGCCTCCGGCCCCATCCTGGTCATTCAGGACACCACGGAGTTTTCCTTCCAGCGTGAGCATCCTGAGAAGATTGGCCAGACCGTCCGGGTCAACAGCGGCCAGGACGAGGAGGGCCGGTTCCGCATGCACACCGTGTGTGGGTTGCTGATGCACGCCAGTCTGGCGGTCACGACCGAGGGTCTTCCCCTGGGGCTCGGCGCGGTCAAGTTCTGGACTCGGACCAAATTCAAGGGAACCGCCGCCCTCAAGAGAAAGATCAACCCGACGCGAGTTCCCATCGAGCAGAAGGAGAGTGTCCGCTGGCTGGAGAGCCTGCGCCGGACCACGGAACTGTTCGGCGATCCGGGACGCTGCATCCACGTCGGCGATCGCGAGAGCGACATCTACGAGCTGTTCTGCTTGGCTCAGAAGATGGGCACGCATTTCCTGGTGCGGACCTGCGTCGATCGGCTCGCCCTTGGTGGCGATACAACCGTCGACGCCGTGATGGATGAGGTCGCCGCCCAAGGCGTGCATGCCGTTGCTGTCCGAAATGGCAAAGGTCGCCTCGACACGGCGAAGGTCGAACTGACCTACCGCAGCCTGCGGATCTTGCCACCGGTCGGAAAGCAGAGTCGCTATCCGGCCCTCTCCCTGACGGTCCTGCGTGCCCGAGAACGTGACGCGCCCGCCGACCGGCCGCGCATTGATTGGAAGCTCCTCACCGATCTGCCTGTCCTCTCGAACGAGGACGCCATTGAGAAGCTCCGTTGGTATTCGGTGAGGTGAAAAATCGAGTTGTTTCACAAGATCCTGAAATCAGGCTGCAAGGCCGAGGAGGCTCGCCTCCGAAGCGCCGACCGCCTGGTGAAGTTGATCGCCGTCTACTGCTTGGTGAGTTGGCGGGTCTTTTGGCTGACGATGATCAACCGATCGGCTCCGGACATCGACGCAGGAATCGTTTTCACCGAACGCGAGCAGAAGATCCTCGATTTCCTGATCCCGAACAAGGCTCCAACCGCGCCCGGCAGCAACACCCTGGGCATCTATCTAACCAAAGTCGCCAAACTCGGCGGCTATCTCGCTCGCGGCTGTGATCCCCCACCGGGAAACACCGTCATGTGGCGGGGCATGTCCCGCCTGATCGACATTGCCTTGGGCTCGGAAATCGCGCCGCAGCTTGTGGGTAATTGAAAGCTTCATCCTGAGGTGACCAATCATACGTGTTGCCCGTGTTGAGCCTATTCCGCGGGGCAGCAGTCATATCCGAAGAGCTTCTGTGCGCAGTTGGGCCACGCATCAAGCGGTGGTTTGATCATCCCTGAAGCAGGAACGCTGCTGGCGCCCTGGACCTACTTTCAACCACCCTTCTCACGCGATTACCCCCACCATGACATCATCACCCCCTATCACCGTCGAACGGTTCCGTTCTCTCGTCGTAACGGCCCACCTGGGTGGCATCGGAGCGGCAATCGCCATCTTTCAATCTGTGCTGCCGTACACCTATGTGTCGGATTGTCGGGCCAACCTCGGCTCACGCGAGATTACAGAACTCCTTGCTCCAATTATCGCGTATTTCCTCCTGGGCATCGTCATAGCCGTCCTGCCGCAACTGGTCGCCTGCCTTCAAATCGGTCTAAGGCTTTGCGGCATTGTGCTTTACCCGTTGTGGCGCCGGGTATCGTTGAGAATTGGCCCTGGAACAGCACCTTGGATCGCGTCCGTCCGCTTCCGCGTCGAGACGGCTGCAGCTACTCTCAACAGATGGTGCAATCGCCCGATAATCGCTCCATATATCGCCTCGGCGGAGGCTATCCAGGCCTGGGCTGAGCGCAATTACGCTAATATCTTGAACACGATCAGTTTTGTGCTGTTTCTCACGACCTCGCTAGCGCTTTACTCTGGCGTCATCGCCGATTTTTCCCGTGCTCGAATGATCGATCAACAGCGGATACTCACCGAAGCATGCGCGAGGGCTCAGGGCTATACCATTGACCGGAAAACGATCAATCCATGGGTCAACGTGTCGCCATACCAACCAGAAGTGCCTAAGGCGACGGAGCCGGCGGCATGGGGCGATCTATCTCTCCCGCGCTGAGGAGCGTGCCGAGCTCCGCGGCGCCTGCCGTCCAGCCCCTTCTCCCACCAGCAGCTCGATTCCCGTCCGCAAGGCTGGGAGGGCCGTGGCCCGCGAGGGGTCGCCCGCCCACTGGCCGGCGAGCGCTTCCGACACGGTCAGGCGCAGCCGGATCTCATCGGGACTCATCGCCCGAACCAGCGCCTTCGCTTTTCGGCGCCCTTCCTCCGTCGGTTCGGCGAAAAACGGCTGGAGCGTCGCCGGTGCCATGTCGGCTGGAGCCAAGGGGCCGGCGAGGCGATAGGAGCTGTTCTTGCTTCCGCCCGGGTTGGCGGCCAGAAGCCCTTTGGCCACGAGGTCGGCAATGTCCCGCTGCGCCGTCGGCATGCTGCAGTCTGTCAGCTTCGCCCACTTCGGCGACGTCATGAAGCCTTTCCATTCCGGGTCCAGCATGCGAACGAGCACAGCCTCCTGACGCGGCGTGACGCCGGCTTGGCGCGCCTGGTCCAGCATCTTCGTGCGGCGGAGCACGCCGCCGATCGCCACCTCGGCGTCGCGAGCCGAGCGGTCGTAAGCGTCGACGAACCACGCCAACCAAGTGGTCACATCGCCGTTCCCCTTCTGGGTCTCCTCCAGCCGGTCCCAGTACCCCTCACGGTCCCCCGCGATGGCCTGCGACAGGCTCAGCAGCCGCTGCGGCATCGCCTCGTCCTGCGCAAGAGCCCGGTCGGCGATGGCGCGCCCGATTCGGCCATTGCCGTCCTCGAAGGGGTGGATGGTCAGGAACCACAGCTGCGCCAAGCCAGCCCGCAACACCGGGTCGAGCGCCGCACGTTCGGCCGGGTCGTTGAACCAGGTCAGGAAACGGGCCATCTCCGCCGGCACGGCGTCCGCCGGAGGGGCCTCGTAATGTACGACGGGGTTATGCGCCGGTCCGGACACCACCTGCATCGGCTCCGGCCCCGGGCGCCATTGCCCGACCGGTATCCGCCTCATCTCCGACCAACCGGTCGGAAACAGGGCGGCATGCCAGCCGAAGAGGGTTTCGTCCGTCAGGGGACGGCTCGGGTCCCGGGTAGCGTCCAGCAGCATCGCGACGGCCCCATCCGCCCGGCGGTCGCTCAACCCTCCGGGACCGGCTTCGAGGCCGAGGCGTCGCCGGGCGGACGCACGGACGCTGTCGCGGGCCAGCGTCTCGCCTTCGATGCGCGACGACTGGATCGCGTCCTCGGTCACCGCGTCGGACTGGACCAGCAGCCGGTCCTGTTCTCCCAAGGGGTAGAGGAGCCCGGAGAGGGCTCCATGCCGGCGCGCCGCGGCCGCCAGCGGTTGGATGAGGCGGGCGGCGTCCCATCGGAAGCTCGGCCAGTCGTCGCGTTGCCAGATGTACATCCGCTTCTCCGATGAGGCGAATGAGGCAACGTTCGCCTCATGTCATGATGCGAATATCGGCTCATTCGCCTCACGGCGCAAGCGGGCCCTTCAAGGTGAAACTGTCCTTTCCGCGCCTTTTCGCGACAGCACCAGGGCGGGCGAGCCCGGCCCTTTCCGCCGCAGCTTGAGTGAGCTTCTGCCCTGAAGCGGACACCCGAAACTGGTCTACGGTGTGTCCGCCAACCTCCCTTTGACGGACACGCAACCCGGAAAGCCAGGGTGGAGCACCGGCATCAAGCCGGCGGCACCACCCAGATATCGCTCGCGGAGAGTGTCCCGACGTTGAGCACGGCAAGCGGAGTCGCCGCCGTTGCCCCGATACCGTCCGGGTCGTAGGACAGCACGTGGGTCGTGGTGTCGAACACGAAGCGGTCGTCGGCGTCGGCCGGCGTGTTCAAGGCAAAGAGGCCGGAATCCAAGTCCCCTGGAGACAACCCGCCGAAGGCTGGTCCGGCAACCTCGATCCGGTCTTCGCCCGGTTGGAAATCAGTGATGGTATCAACGCCATCTGTGGACGACACAAATCGGAAGGCATCGCCCCCGCTGCCGCCGATCAGGGTGTCGTTGCCGGGACCGCCAACCAGGGTATCGTCACCGTCATAGCCGTACAGCATGTCCGCTCCGGAGGTTCCGGCCAGGATGTCGCTTGCCGAGGTGCCTTCCACGATCACAGGGACCTCGTTCCGCCCCTGTACAACGATAGTAAGTGTCTGGGCAGTCGAGGCCGTGCCGTCGGTGATGCCGTAGGCGAAGGTCAGCGTCTCGCCCTCACCCTCGCCGAGGCCGTTGAATTGGCTCGAGTCGAGCGTCAGCGACAAGCCGTCGCGCCCGACCGTCAGGTCCCGCCCGCCGGTCTGGTGGAAGCCGGTCACCGCCAGCGTGTCGCCCTGGTCGGGGTCGTGCGCCCCGTGCAGCAGGTCAACCACCAACGGAGCCGCGTCCTCATCCGTCGCTGCGGTCAGCGGAGCCTCCACCACTGGTACGTCGTTGCGCCCCTGCATGGTCACGGTCAACGTCCGCGCTGTCGCGTCGATGCCGTCCGTGACGCCGTAGGCGAAAGTCAGCACCGCGCTCTGCCCCGCCGCCAACCAGTCGAACTGAGTGGGGGCCAGCGTCAGCAGTCCGCCATTCAAGGTCGCGGCCGCTGCCGGCCCACCGGTCTGAACCAAGTTCGCCACCTCCAGGGCACTGCCTTCGAAGTCCCAGGCCCCCTGCAGCAGGTCCACCGTCAGCGGCGCCGCGTCCTCGTCCGCTGCCGCCGACAAGTTGCCCGACAGCAGCGGCGAATTGTTGGCGTCGAGCCGCAGCCGCGCATCGGCGAACTGCGCCCATTCCACGCCCAGCAGCGTGTCGGTGCCCTCATCCCCGCTCAGCGCCTGGATTGTCCAGGTCGAGCCTGTCTTCGTCGCCAAGTAGTCGCGGGCATTGCCAGCGAACAGCGCAGTGTCGTTGCCGGTCCCGCCGATCAGTGTGTCGTTGCCGGTTCCGCCCGATAGGCTGTCGTCGCCGGCTCCGCCGTCCAGGAGGTTGGCCCCGTCGTCGCCGCGCAGCGTGTCGGCGAGGGATGAACCGGTCAGGTTCTCGATCCCGAGCAGCACATCGCCCGCGGCGTCTCCGGCGGTGCCGGCCTCCGCGGCGAGGTCCACCGCCACCGGACCGGCCGCCGCGGCGTAGCTGGCGGTGTCGATGCCCGTACCACCCTCCAGCGTGTCGGCTCCGGCCCCACCGATCATGTGTCGTTGCCGGTTCCGCCCGACAGGCTGTCGTCGCCGTCGGCCCCGCTCAGCCGATTGTCCAGCGTGTTGCCGGTTCCGCTGAAAGGACCGCTGCCGGTGTGGATCAGCGCCTCCACGTTGGCGCCCAACGTATAAGCGGCGAGGCTGGTGCGCACCTCGTCGAAGCCCTGGTTGACCGCCTCGACCACCACGTCGCCCGCACTGTCCACGATGTGGACGTCGTCCCCGGTTCCGCCAACAAGGCGGTCGTCTCCCGCACCGCCGTCCAGCGTATCGTTGCCGCCACCGCCCGTCAGCGTGTCGTTGCCCGCTCCACCATCCAGACGGTTGCAGCCGCGCGCCGACCCCGCGGTGCTGCAATACACGGGCGGCACCACCGGCGTTCCCAAGGGCACTGTCCTGACCCATGCGGGCCTGTACGCCAACGCGATCCAGTGCCGCCGTTGGTTCACCGGCGCCGAACCGGGCCGTGAACGGGTGCTGGCGGTGTTGCCCTTCTTCCACGTGTTCGGCATGACCGGCGTGATGAACTTCGCTCTGGCGTTGGGGGCAGAGCTGATCCTGCTGCCGCGGGTGGACGTGCGCGAAATCCTGGAGATCATCCAGCGCAAACGCCCGACCATCTTCAGCGGCGTGCCGCGCCTGTTCCAGGCCATTGCCGCCTTTCCCCACCTGAACCGCTACGATCTGTCGTCGCTGCGCCTGTGCGTGTCGGGAGGCGTCAGCCTGCCGCCGCTGCTGCTGGAGCGCTTCCAGCAGCTCACCGGGGCCTATCTGGCCGAAGGCTACGGCCTGACCGAAGCCTCGCCGGTGGTGACCTGCAACCCGTTCAGCGGCCTGAACAAGCCGGGCTCGGCGGGGCTGCCGCTGCCGGGCACCCTGGTCGAGATCGTCGCGCTGGACGACCGCCGCACGCTCCTGTCCCAGGGCCGCATCGGCGAGGTGTGCGTGAGCGGACCGCAGTTGATGGCCGGCTATTGGCAGGACGCCCCGGCGACGGCGCAGGCAATGGACGGCGGCCATCTGCACACCGGGGACATCGGCTTTCTCGACGCCGGCGGTTACCTGTATATCGTGGACCGTCTGAAGGACCTGATCGTCACCGGCGGGCAGCACGTCTACCCGCGCACCGTCGAAGCGGTCATCAAGCAGCACCCGCAGGTCGCCGACGCCGCGGCGGTGGGCGAGCCCGACCCTGTGCGCGGGCAGGCGATCCGGGCCTTCGTCGTGCCGCAGCCCGGGTCCGCGCTGTCGGAATCGGAGTTGCGCGCCTTCCTTGCCCACCGCCTGTCACGCTTCGAGCAACCGCAGCGGATCGAGTTCCGCACGACCTTGCCGACCTTGACGATCGGCAAGATTCTGAAACGCGCCCTCATCCCCGAACGGCCAGGGGACGACGACCGGGAGGTCAATCGGCCAGCAGGTCGCTGACCGACCCGCCACCGTGAATGCGGGCGATGGCCTCCGCGAGCAGCGGGGCCGTGGGCAGCACCGTCACGCGGCGAGACACCAGCTTCTCCGGCAGGCGGAACGGCGGCAGCGTGTCGGTGACGACGACATGGTCGAACAGCGGCGAGGCGACGACCGTCGGGGCGCCGCCGACGAACAGCCCGTGCGTGGCGAGGGCGAACACCGGGCCACCGCCCGCGGCGCGGCAGGCCGAGGCGGCGCGCATCATCGTGGTGCCGGTGCTGATCAGGTCGTCGAGGATCGCCACCGTCCGCCCCTGGACGTCGCCAACCAGCGTCCCGCCCCGCACCATGCCGCCGCTGCGCGTCTTTTCCATGAAGGCGAGCCCAACGTCGCGACCCAAGGCGTGTTCCAGGGACTCCCGGAGCCGCTCGGCCCGCTTCACCCCGCCGACGTCCGGAGACACCACCGACACGCCCCCCTGGCCGACCAGCGGCGCCAGATGCGCCGCGAACAGCTTGCGCGCCTCCAGATGCTCCGTCCGGCAGCGAAAGGCGTTCTCGAACGCCGCCTCGTTGTGGACATCGACCGCGACGACCCGGTCCACGCCAACCGCCTCCATCATGCCGGCCAGATAGCGCAGGGTCACGGGATCGCGCGGCTTGGTCCGCCGGTCCTTGCGCGCGTAGGCCAGATAGGGGGTGACGACGCTCACGCTCGCGGCGGACGCGTCCTTCACCGCGCCGACGAAGAACAGCAGCCGGCACAGCTTGTCGTGCACGCTGCGCTCCGCATCGCCTTGCAGGGACTGCACCACGTAGACGTCCCTGTTGCGCACCCCCACCAGCGGGCGGACCTTGAGTTCCCCGTCCTCGAAGCCCCGCTCCTCGTGAAGGCTCACCGGCATCTTCAGATGCTGGGCGATCCGCGCCCCATGGCCCCAGTCCGGGTCCAGATCGAAGAGCAGGATGCCATCGTTTCCCATGGAAGCCTCCTCCGGGCGGGCACGGCTCATGGCTGGTCGGCGGGGCGCGCCGCAACCCGTCTCAGGCTGCCGTCCACACGTCTGGCGTACACGTCCACATGGTGGCCGAGATTGCACACCCGCTCCGCATCTCCGAGCGCCGCCTTGAGAGCATCACGCCGGGACGGAAAGAAGCCGGCGCAGTCACCGCCCTGCATGCGCACGGTCCATGCCTTTTGCTGCCGTTCCACGATGTATTCCAAATGCAGATAGGAATCCATGACATCACCCATCCGTTCCGCCCTGACTGTCCGGTCGAGGCTCTGCTTCACACGGTGTCGACCCGCCGGTCCGCCTCCCGGGCAAGGCGTTCCAGAATCGGAGCGATCTCCACCAGGAGAGGAGGCCCGGAGGTCCGATGCGACAGGGCTTCCGGAAGGGATGCCAGCTCCGCCGCCGCATGGGCCCGGATCGCCGGAAGGTCCGGCAGCGGCGCCACCCGCCGGCCGCCGCGCATCACCGGCACCAGCAGGGGCCGCCCCTCCTCGTCACTGTCCAGGGTCGAAAGCCGGTCGGCCTCGATCCGGCCCTCCGCCCCATAGCGCCGGAAGACCTGCTTGCGTCCAGGCCACGTTGCCTTGCCGGCGGACCGCTTGCGCCGCGGCAGGCCGGCGTACTCCACCAATTTGTAAGCGCAATCCAGCGCCGGCGCGTCGCTGGAGGTCCCCAGACTGGTGCCGACGCCGAAGCTGTCGATGGGCGCCCCGCCGTCCAGGAGGTCGGCGATCCCCGCCTCATCCAGACCGCCGCTGGCGATGATGCGCGTCCCGGCAAGGCCGCCCTCGTCCAGGATGCCCCGCACCTTGCGGGAGAGCGCGGCCAGATCACCGCTGTCGAGCCGCACGCCGTCGATCCGGATGCCCTCGCCGGCCAGATCGCGGGTCAGCGCGACCACGGTCCTGGCCGCCGCTTCGGTGTCGTGGGTGTCCAGGAGCAGCACGAGCTGTCGCGGGCGGGAACGCGCGAAGTTGGCGAAGGCCTCCCTCTCGGTGGCATGGGCCTGGATGAAGGAATGGGCCATGGTGCCGACGGCGGGGATGCCGAAGCGCATGGCGGCCAGCGCCGTCGCGGTTCCGGCGAACCCCGCCAGATAGCTCGCCCGCGCGGCCAGCAGTGCCGCCTCCGCCCCATGCGCGCGACGCAGTCCAAAATCGATGAGCGGGCGGTGCCGCGCCGCCAGCACCAGCCGCGCCGCCTTCGAGGCGATGACGGTCTCCAGATGGATCAGGTTGATGAGGCGGCTTTCGACGAGCTGTGCCTGCGGCAACGGCGCCGTCACCCGCAGGATCGGCTCGTGGGTGAAGAAGACCGTCCCTTCGGGCAGCGCGTCCACGTCCCCGTTGAAACGAAAGTTCGCCCGCGCCTCGACGGCCGCCTCGGAGACCCGGCCCTCGCCGCGAAGCCAGGCGATCTCGTCCGCGCCGAACCGGGCGCTCTCCAGGAACTCCACCGCCTGTTCGAGCCCGGCGGCCATCAGGAAGTTCCGCCCCGGCGGCAGCTTGCGCACGAACAGTTCGAACGAAGCCACGTCGGTCAGGCCATGCTCGACATAGGTCTGGACCATGGCGAGCTGGTAATAGTCCGTCAGCAACAGGCTGTTGCCATCCCCGTCCGACTCCGGCATGGCCGTCCCTTTCCCACGCCCTCAGGCGCGAATGCCCGACAGGTCCCGGTTAAGTCGCGCCTCCAGGCAACGCGGACATAATAGGCATCCTTGTCGTAGTGGAGGTCGAGGTCGCCAGCATAGGCGTGGTGCAGGGCCTCGCCGATGCGGCGGGGCAGATGCACGTCGGTGGTCGTCACCACCACGTCACCATCACGATGTTCGATGCCGATGATGCGGTGCAGGGGATGCTCGTCCTTTTCGAGGCGCTCCTGGTGATGGACGGCGGCCAGGATCTCGTCGCGATGCGAGCCGAGGAAGCCGCCGGACAGGGTCACGGTGCCGGCGGGGTAGCGGTCGTTGGCGCGGTGGCAGGCCTGGCACACTTCCTTCACGGCATCGACGGCGGGCAGCCCCCAGCTCCACCGCCCGTGGTGGTAAACGGCGCCGCATTGCGGGCAGACCGTCGGATCGGACAGCTTGGTCGCCCGCTTGTATGGGTCGTGGACATGCTCCTGGATCAGCCGGTCGCGCCGGGCCGGTTGCGGACGCTGATCGTGGGGACGCGGTTCGTGGATCTGCTCGCCCATGGGGAACCTACCGGTGAAGGAAAGGGAGTGCCGGTTCTGCCCGGCACTCGATGACTCCGTGGCGCGACGCCGTGCCGTTCAGGCCTTCGCGATTTCGATCTTCCGCTTGGACGGTTGGCCCGGTTCGGTCTTGGGAAGGACGACGGTGAGGACGCCATTCTTCATGCTGGCCGCGATGCGGTCGCGGTCCACATTGGCGGGAAGGCGGAACGACCGCGCGCACAGGCCGTAGCGCCGCTCCGAGACGTAACGGTTGGCGCCCGTCTCATCCTTTTCCTCGCTCTTCTCGGCCTTGATGGACAGGACGTCGTCCTGGACGCTGAGGTCCACGGCTTGCTCGTCCATGCCGGGCATTTCCATGGTCACCCGATATTCATCCGCGCGCTCCTCGACCTCGGCCGGCGGCGCGAACGCCGCGCTCTCCAACTCCGTGCGCAGCAACGGTTCCAGGTCGAACGGCGAGCGCCGGCTCCAGGGGAAGCGGAACATTGAGGACGCCTCGTCGAACAACCGGTCGAACTCGTCGCGCAACGCCAGGATCGGGTGCCGGTTGCGGGCGGCGATCTGCTGAGCCGCCGCGCCGGTGGAGGTGGTGTCCCGCCGGGAGGTCTCTTCCTGTTGGGACTTTTCCGTCACGTTTGTGTCGGCCATGGGAGTGCCTCCTGCTTGTTACGGTGGCGCGTGTGTCGTCTCCTCTATCGACCAAAAACGGCCCAGACACGTTAACCTGGATCAAGCATGCCCCGGACCGGGTCCAGGCGATGAGGAGGTAGCCCCACCTCCTGTTGCCGGAGGTGCCCTTAACCTGTGTGAAGAGAGCTTCCCCGAAGGACGCCTAAACACGTCGAACGGTGGCAAGCGGGGGACAGCATGACGCCAGGATCAGCAACGATGAGCGGCCCCGGCATTCCTTTCCGGTTCCGGGACAGGATCGAGGCCGGCCGCCGCCTCGCCGCACGGCTGACGCATCTCTGCGACGAGAAGCCCGTCGTCCTGGCTCTGCCGCGCGGCGGGGTCGCGGTGGCGGTCGAGGTGGCGGGAGCACTCCATGCGCCGCTCGACATCGTGCTCGTGCGCAAGATCGTCGCGCCGTTCCAGCCGGAGTTGGCCGTCGGTGCTGTGGCCGACTGCGGCCATATCGAAACCGTCATCAACCCGGATATTGCAGACTTCGTGACCGATGCCTGGATCGGAAGGGAGAAGGGGCGTCAGCTTCGGGAGATCGAGCGCCGGCGAGCCGTGTACATCGGCGACCGTCCGCGCGTGCCGGTGGCTGGGCGCACCGCCATTCTCGTGGATGATGGCATTGCAACCGGGGCGACGATGCTCGCCGCCCTACGGTCGGTGCGCCACGCGAACCCGAAACGGCTGGTGCTGGCGGTGCCGGTGGCGCCGCTTGACATCCTGCTTGACATCCTGCCGGAGCTGCGGGCCGAAGCCGACGAGGTCATTTGCCTCCAGGCTCCACACCCATTCGGCGCCATCGGCGCCTTTTACGAGGACTTTCACCAACTCGATGATGCCGAGGTCGTTCGCCTGCTGGATGCGGCGTCACGCCCACCTCCCACGCTCGCCTCGACATCGGATCATGCGCCGTGAGCGGTGGCCGAGGGCAGCCACCGCTTCGGCACCAGTTCAGAAATGGGCGCGCACGGCGGCGCGGATGCGGCGGATGTTGTCGTCGATCCGCTCGGGCGTGGTGTGCGGCCCCAGATCGTCGAAATGGACATGCTCGACCACCTTGATGCCGCACAGCCCCATGATCGCGGCATCCTGCGTGACCTTGAAAGCCTGCATTTCCCCGACCGCTTCCAAATAGTCCAGCGGGGCGGCGGAGCTGGTGACGATCAGTCCTTTGCGCCCGTGCAGCTTGCCCTTGATGTCTTCGCCACGCATCTCCCAGGCGAAACCGTAGGTGAAGACCCGGTCCACATAGCCCTTGAGCATGGCGGGCATCCCGGCCCACCAGATCGGAAACAGGAACGTGATCGCCTGCGACCCGGCAATGATCTCCTGCTCCAGCCGGATGTCCTCGGGCACAGGTCCCTTTCCGGCCAACTCCTCCTCCGAGAGGACTGGGTTGAAGCCCATGGTGTAGAGGTCGCGTTCCTCAACGATGTGTCCGTATTGTTCCAGCTCGTCCATATAGGCCCCCGCGGCCTGACGGATGAAGCTGCCGGAGCGCGGGTGTGCGAAGACGACGACGTGCTTCATGATGGATCTCCCGTCACAGGGGTGCGCGGGGTGCGGTCGAGCCCTCGTTCCAGCTCCACCACGGCGCGCAACGTCCTCAGCACACTGTCGGGCGTCACGCTGATGGAGTCGATGCCGAGCCGCACCAGAAACTCGGCGATCTCCGGATAGTCCGAGGGCGCCTGGCCGCAGATTCCGCACGGCCGGTCATTGCGCCGCGCGCCTTCCACGGCTTGGCGCAGGAAGGCCAACACGCCGGGATCGCGCTCATCGAAGTCGAAGGCGACCAGCGGGCTGTCGCGGTCCACGCCGAGCGTGAGCTGAGTCAGATCGTTCGACCCGATGGAAAAGCCGTCGAAGCGTTGGGCGAACTCGTCCATCAGCAGGACGTTGTTGGGAATCTCGCACATCACGTAGATCTCCAGCCCGTTACGCCCGCGCTCCAGACCATGGCGGGCCATCGCGGCAATCACCCGGTCCGCCTCTTCCAGGCGGCGGCAGAAGGGCACCATGACCTTCACGTTGGTCAGCCCCATCTCGGCACGCACACGGGCCAGCGCCCGGCACTCCAGCGCGAAGCCCTCCTCGTAGGCGGGATGGGCGTAGCGCGCTGCCCCCCGGAAGCCGAGCATGGGATTCTCCTCGACCGGCTCGAACCACCGCCCGCCGATCAGGGAAGCGTATTCGTTGGTCTTGAAGTCCGACAGGCGAACGATGACCGGGCGCGGGAAGAAGGCCGCCGCGATGGTGCCGATCCCTTCCGACAGACGCTCCACGAAATAGGCGCCGCCGTCGGGGTGACTGCAAGTCAGTTGGGCAATGTGGGCGCGGACGTCAAAATCCTCGACGCGCTCCGGATGGACGAGCGCCATCGGATGCACCTTGATGGCTTCGCTGATGATGAATTCCATGCGCGCCAAGCCAACCCCGTCCACCGGAAGCTGGCCGGTCTGGAAGGCTTGGTCGGGGTTGCCGAGATTCACCATGATGCGCGTCTGTGGGCGTGGCAGCCGACCGAGGTCGATGCGCTCCACGCGGAACGGCACGGCGCCGTCATAGACCTTGCCGGTGTCACCCTCTGCGCAGGAAACGGTCACCGTTTGACCGTCGCGCAGTGCCTCGGTCGCGCGCTCCGCCCCGACCACGGCGGGAATGCCCAGTTCGCGCGCGACGATGGCGGCGTGGCAGGTGCGGCCGCCCCGGTTGGTGACGATGGCGGCAGCCGTCTTCATCACCGGCTCCCAATCGGGCGTCGTGGTGTCGGCCACCAGCACCTCGCCCGGGCGGAAGGTGGACAGCTGGTGGGCACCGGTCACCAAACGGACGACCCCGGTGGCCATGCGCCCGCCAACCGCGCGCCCGGAAACGAGTACGGTGCCTTTCCCTTCCGGAACGAAGTTCTCCAGTTCCAGGGCCGAGCGCCGGGAGGCGACCGTCTCCGGCCGCGCCTGGACGATGTACAGGCCGCCGTCCTGCCCGTCCTTGGCCCATTCGATGTCCATGGGTTGGCCGTAATGGTCCTCGATCCGGATGGCCTGTTCGGCGAGCCGCAGCACCTCCCCGTCGGTCAGGCAGAAGCGCTGCCGGTCGGCGCCGGGTGTGGGGACGGTGCGCGTCGGCTCACGCGTGCGGCCCGAGCGGTAAACCATCTTCACCAGCTTCTCCCCCAGGCGCCGCCGCAGCACCGCGCGATGGCCCTGCCGGAAGGTCGGCTTGTGCACATAGAACTCGTCGGGATCGACCGTCCCCTGGACAACCGTTTCCCCCAGCCCATAGGCGCCGGTGATGAACACGGCATCCCGGAATCCCGACTCCGTGTCGAGCGTGAACATTACCCCGGCCGAGGCAAGGTCGGAGCGCACCATCTTCTGCACGCCGACCGACAGCGCGACCTTGAAGTGGTCGAAGCCCTGGTCGGTCCGATAGGAGATGGCGCGATCGGTGAACAGCGAGGCGTGGCAGCGCCGCACGGCGTCGAGGAGCATCGCCTCGCCCGCCACATTCAGATAGGTCTCGTGTTGCCCGGCAAAGCTGGCCGTAGGCAAGTCCTCGGCAGTGGCGGAACTGCGCACCGCCACGGTCAGGCCTTCCCCATATTCGGCCAGCAAGGCACGGAAGGCCGTGCGCACTTGCTCTTCCATGTCCGGCGTCAGGCCGGCGGCGTAGACGATCTCCCGGGCGCGGGTCCCGGCACAGGCCAGACGCTCCACATCCGCCTTGTCCAAATCGTCCAACAGCACGTGCAGGCCGTCCCAGGCGTTGGCAGCGGTCAGCGCGTTGCGGAAGGCGTCGGCGGTCAGGGCGAAACCGTCCGGCACCTCCACCCCCAGAGGCTTCAATCGCCGATGGAGTTCACCGAGCGAGGCGTTCTTGCCGCCCACCAAGGCGACATCGTCACGGCCAAGATCGGAAAACCAGCGGATGTACGAACTGTCCGGCATGGCCTGCCTCCCAACGTGATGTCGCCGGCGCTGGTGGCGTGATGTCCGGCGCCGGGCGCTTGGGTGATTGATCTCGAGCGGCGAGCGGAGGCGCGACTCCTATGACGCCGTATGGGCCTTCACGTCTTGTCTGCGGCGGCGCGCATGGTCTTCCAGCTCCCGGCGGATCGCGTCGAAAGCGTCGCGGATAGCGACCTTGGGATCTTCATGGGCAGGGTCGGCGGGTTTGGCGTGGCGCACGACCAATTCTTCCCCCGGAACGGTCAAGTCAATCCGGACGGTGTAGAGCTTGCCCTTGTGGTATCGATGCGGCGCATCGAGGACCACGTGGCAGGCCATGATGTGTTCGAAGAACCGCTCCAGCTTGGCGGCATGTTCCCGGACACAGGCTTCCAGGAAGGGCGAGGATTCCATGTTGTGGAAGGTGATCTGCAGCGGCAGTTGCATGGCGCTCCTCCGGTGGACGGTCGCATCGTTGTCGCGGTCCGTTGGCTACGGCGCGGCCGGGATCATCATCGGGGTGCGCAGGCCGGAGGGCCTTAACCCAGGTAAAGGGACACCGACGGTATCAGGGGCCAGCGTTCGCGCCGCGCGCCTGAACGGACGGAAGCGTCACTCGTGTTGCAGTGCCTGGATCGGATCGAGATGGGCCGCGCGGTGGGCTGGGATGTAGCCGAAAACGATTCCAACCACGGCCGAGAAACCAAACGCCACAAGAATGATGAAGGGATCGACAAGAAACGGGACGTTCAGCGCGGTGGTCGTCACAACCGCCAGCCCAAGCCCCAAAGCGATTCCGAGGATGCCGCCGAACAGGGACAGCACCACCGCCTCCATCAGGAACTGCATCAGCACCTGTTCCTCCAGGGCGCCGATGGCGAGGCGTATTCCAATTTCCCGCGTCCTTTCGGTCACCGACACCAGCATGATGTTCATGATGCCGATCCCGCAGACCAGCAGGCTGACCGCCGCCACCGCGCCCAGAAGGCCGGTGAGCACTGCCGTCGCTCCGGCGGTGGCCTGCACGACCTGCTTCATATCGCGGACGGAGAAATCGTCCTCCTTGCCGGGGGTGATGTTGCGCCGCTCCCGCGACAGACGCTCGATGCCGGTCTGCACCTTGGCCGTATCGACCCCGTTCCGCGCCGAGACGTAGACGCGCGCGATGTCCATGTTTCCGGCGATCCGCCGCTGGAAGGCGCGCAGAGGCATCAGCACCGTGTCGTCCAGATCGTTTCCGAAGCTCGACTGCCCCTTCGCTTCGAGAAGGCCGATCACCTCGCATGAGACGTTGTGGACGCGAATGGTTTCGCCGACGGGGTCGGCACGGCCGAATAGCTTCTCCCGGACGGTCTGGCCGACGATGCAGGCGGCACGCCCGGCGCGCTCGTCGCCCTCGTGGAAGCCGCGCCCCCGTGCCAGCGCCCATTTCTGCACGACGAAATAGCCGCTGTCGGTGCCCGTCACCACCGTGTTGCGGTTTTCCGTCCCGTAGATCACCGGTACCGACTTCTGCGCCACCGGCGCGACCGCCTGCACCCCGGTCAGTTGTTCCCGCATCACCTCGATGTCGCGGTTGTTGAAGGGCTTGGCGTCGGAACTGGCGCGTCCGGGGCCGACCTGTCCGGGGGCACCGTCAACTTGTCGAACGCCGGGCAGAGCGAGGGCGGCGGGCGGCGACCGCCTGCGGATTACGCCGCCAGTGGTGCGCCGGCGACTTCGGCCCAGACCTGGAACGCCTGGGCGCGGGCCTTCCGATAGTCAGTGACGGAACTGTGGTCGCGGCGGAGATGAAACAGGTTGGCGATCGGGTCGTGAATGGCGAGGAAACGCTGGACCTGGGCGGGGTCTTTGAAGCGCTTTCTTTGCCGTTCGCGCCGACGAGTGGGTTGGTGGGAATTCTCGACCCGGTTGTTCAGTCCCTTGTGCCGGCGGTGCTCCACCCCCGGCATGATCGCCCGCTTGGCGGCGGCGTAGGTCTTCAGCTTGTCGGTGATCAGCACCCGCGGCGCCTGGCCCTGCTTCTTCAGCAGCTTGCGCAGCAAACGCTTGGCCGCCCTGGTATCGCGCCGGCTCTGGACCAGCACGTCGAGCACGAAGCCGTCCTGATCGACGGCCCGCCACAGGTGATGTTTGCGGCCGCCGATGGTCAGGACCACCTCGTCGAGGTGCCACTTGTCGCCCCGGCGCGGCGCCCGTCGGCGCAACCGGGTGGCGATCTCGGGGCCGAACTTCCGAGCCCACTGGCGCACCGTCTCGTAGCTCACGGTGATGCCGCGCGCCGCCAGCAGGTCCTCGACCATCCGCAGGCTGAGCGGAAAGCGGAAGTACAGCCAAACCGCCGTCGCAATGATCTCGGCGGGATAGCGGTAGCCGGCGTAGCGGGGATCGGGGCGCGTCGTCATGCCGTCCCATACCCCGCATGGCCCGCCCCGGCAACTGGGTGGTCAACAGGTTGACGGTGCCCCAACGGGGGCGAGCCGCCGGTTATATGGCAAATCTGTTTGGTGAGACAGCTCACGGTATCCCAAGTGGCTCATATCGGGTTCCGGGGTGGTCGTCGGGTTCAGGTGACCAGGGGGGAGACGAAGGCGGCGAGTAGGGCTTTGCCGCGTCGGTGCACGTTGTGGACGAACTGGAAGAAGCCGAGATACGCCGGCAACTTCTCCTGCGAGACGCCACGATGCGGACGGAGCCAGGACTGCAGCAGCGACCAGAAGCCTTCCATGGTGTTGACTGCACCTCGCAGAAGCCGTCACCATCGTCGTCCCGAGCGTATTCGCCACGGCTATGACAGACACTCTTATGGGAGTAGCCCCAGTCTTCCAGGCGGGCGTAGATGTCGTACTCGTCGGTGTGGATGAGGCTGCCCCGCGCCACGGTCGCTTCGATGATTGGCCGGATCGTCACCTGCTGCACGTTGCCCAGCATCCGCAAATCCACCTCGCCGCCGGGCTGGATCAAGCCGAGGATCGGCGGTTTTTCTTTGTCCAGCGTGCCACGGCCGGGCGCACCTTTGAGCCGCCGTCGCCGTCCGGGCCGCCCTTTTTTCGATGGCGGCTTGATTGCCCTTATGATCGGCAACGACATAGACCTCGTCCGCCTCGACAACGCCGTCCTGGACCACCGCAGGCCCATGAAGTCCAGGCACAGCACCCAGACCCGAAGCGGCTGGTGATGCCCGGCCAGCACCGTGCCACAAGTCGTCGAAGCGCGAGCCACACGCCGGGCACCGATACCGCTGGCGGTGCGGCTGAGTGTCATCGTGCCCATCGCGGGGAACCGCCGCGGCGTCATCGCAATGCGGACACCGGATGCCTTCGGCCAGCGGTGCTGCCGGATCAAGTCGAAGCACTTGGCGTCGTCCAGCAAGGACGACAGGTTCACCGACAGCGGCGAGGCCATCGGAACACCCCCGGATCGTCTCCTAGAAAGCCTCTTCAACCGCCAGCCGCGTCATTGATCACGCCGGGACAGCGCCGCCCTCACCACCCCGGAACCCGCCAAGAGCTACTCAAGATTGAGTACTCGCCGCGACACGTCCAAAAAAGCAACAATGGAGTTGATATTGTCCATTTTACGTGAGACTAATCATAGAAGTCCTCGTCAGTGGCGCAACCGGTCCTGGGCTTGGATAGGGGTTGTCCAAACTTGCGGCAGGCCGTCTTCACACGCGGGTGCATGACCATGGCAACGACCACCGGAACCTCCGAACCCTTCAACCTAGTCGGCACAAGCGGCAACGACAGGCTAATCGGCAGCGGCAGCAACGACTTGCTGGACGGCGACGACGGCAACGACACGCTGGAGGGTGGTGCCGGCAACGACACGCTGCGCGGTGGCGCAGGCACCGACCGTCTATCCGGCGGAGCCGGCAACGACTTCCTGGCAGGCCAGGACGGCAACGACTTGCTGGACGGCGGCGACGGCAACGACACACTGGACGGCGGGGCCGGCAACGACTTGCTGTACGGCTACGAAGGCAACGACAGCCTGGACGGCGGGGCGGGCGATGACGAGCTGTACGGCAGTGATGGCGACGACACGCTGGGCGGCGGCATCGGCAATAACACGCTGGACGGCGGGGCCGGCAACGACTTGCTGTACGGCGGCGATGGCCATGACAAATTGTACGGCTCCGTCGGCAACGACAGGCTAATCGGCAGCGGCGACAACGACTTGCTGGACGGCGACGACGGCAACGACACGCTGGAGGGTGGGACCGGCAACGACACCCTGCGCGGTGGCGCGGGCGACGATGTGCTGGAGGGCTACAGCGGCGACGACAAGATCGTCGGCGGAGCCGGCAACGACACGCTGACCGGCGGCAGCGGCAAGGACGTGT
>NZ_JBHSLC010000123.1:0-3147 GCF_042657465.1 Azospirillum himalayense
GCATCGTCACGGCGCTCTACCAGCGCACCCAGACCGGGCGCGGCCAGAAGGTGCTGGCGGCCATGCAGGACGCCGTGCTGAACCTCTGCCGCGTCAAGCTGCGCGACCAGCAGCGGCTGGAGCGAGGCCCGCTAAAAGAGTACCCGCAATACCCGAACGGCGAATTCGGCGACACCGTGCCGCGCGCCGGCAACGCCTCGGGCGGCGGCCAGCCGGGCTGGATCCTGAAATGCAAGGGCTGGGAGACCGATCCCAACGCCTACATCTACTTCATCACCCAGGCGCCGGTGTGGGCGAAGATCTGCGACGTCATCGGCAAGCCGGAGTGGATCACCGATCCGGACTACGCGACGCCCGCCGCGCGCCTGCCGCGCCTGAAGGACATCTTCGCGACCGTCGAGGAATGGACCATGACCAAGACGAAGTTCGAGGTCATGGAGATCCTGAACAAGCACGACATCCCCTGCGGCCCCATCCTGTCGATGAAGGAGCTGGCGGAGGACCAGTCGCTGCGCGAGACCGGCACCATCGTCGAGGTCGATCACCCGACGCGCGGCAAGCACCTGACGGTCGGCAACCCGATCAAGCTGTCGGACAGCCCGACCGAGGTCACGCGGTCGCCCCTGCTGGGCGAGCACACCGACGAGATCCTGCGCGAGGTTCTCGGCTTCGACGAACGCCGCATCGGCGAGGTCCGCGACAGCGGCGCGCTCGGTGCCGCGCGCAGACCGCTGACCACCGAATAGGACAGGCGGCGGTCCTCCCCGGAAAGGGCAAACGCAATGGCCCCTCGGCGCATCGCTGACGACGCGCTGCAGGAGGCCGCCGCCCCCGAAATCCATCCGAGCTCACCTCCAAGACGTGAGCCGACCAGTTTGCAAAGGAGGAAAGGCCATGGCCGCAGTCATCGATCCGCTCCACACCGAGCGACCCACGGATGTCGTCCGCCGCCTTCTCGACACCGCCAAGGCCGAGGGCCGCAACGCGCTGACCGCGCCGGAAGCCAAGCAACTCTGCGATCTGTACGGCATTCCGGTGCCGAAGGAAGGCGTGGCGACGAGCGCCGAGGAGGCCGTCGCCATCGCCGAGGGCATGGGTTTCCCGGTGGTCATGAAAATCGTGTCGCCGCAGATCCTGCACAAGACCGAAGCCGGCGGCGTTCTGGTTGGTCTCCAGAACGCCGACGCCGTCCGCCAAGGCTTCGAGGCCATCATGGAGAACGCCCGCGCCTATGACCCCGGGGCGGACTTGATCGGTGTGCAGGTCCAGCAGATGCTGCAAGGCGGCGTGGAGGTCATCGTCGGCTCCATCACCGACCCGAGTTTCGGCAAGCTGGTGGCCTTCGGCCTCGGTGGCGTGCTGGTCGAGGTGCTGAAGGACATCACCTTCCGCCTCGCCCCGGTCAGCCGCGAGGACGCCCTGTCGATGCTCGACGGCATCCAGGCCGCGGAGATGCTGAAGGGCGTGCGCGGCGGCAAGGCGGTCGACCACGAGGCGCTCGCCGATGTGATCGTCAACGTCTCGCGCCTCGTCGACGAGGTGCCGGAGATCGTCGAACTCGACCTCAACCCGGTCTTCGCGCGCGCGAACGGAGCCACCGCCGCCGACGTGCGCGTGGTCCTGGATTTCGCGGCCAGGACGCCGCGCTACCGCCCGTCGCAGGAGCAGATCGTCCGGCAGATGAACCGGATCATGAAGCCCGAGGCGGTGGCCGTCATCGGCGCCTCGGCCGAGGACGGGAAGATCGGCAACTCGGTGATGAAGAACCTCATCAACGGTGGCTACAAGGGCAAGATCTATCCGATCCATCCGAAGGCCGACGACATCCTCGGTTACAGGGCCTACAAGAGCGTCAAGGACGTGCCGGGCGACATCGATGTGGCGGTGTTCGCCATCCCGGCCAAGTTTGTCGCCCAGGCGTTGGGCGAGGTCGGCGAGAAGAAGATCCCCGGTGCCGTGCTGATCCCTTCGGGCTTCGCCGAGACCGGCAACGTCGAAGGGCAGGAGGAGATCGTCGCCATCGCGCGCAAGCACGACGTGCGGCTGATGGGGCCGAACATCTACGGTTTCTACTACACGCCGAAGAACCTGTGCGCCACCTTCTGCACGCCCTACGACGTGAAGGGCAAGGCGGCGCTGTCGTCGCAGTCCGGCGGCATCGGCATGGCGATCATCGGCTTCAGCCGCTCCGCCAAGATGGGTGTGTCGGCGATCGTCGGGCTCGGCAACAAGTCGGACATCGACGAGGACGACCTGCTGTACTTCTTCGAACAGGACGACAACACCCAGGTCGTCGCCATGCACTGCGAGGATCTGAAGGACGGCCGCGCCTTCGCGGAGGCCGCCAAGCAGGTCTCGAAGAAGAAGCCGGTGGTCGTGCTGAAGGCCGGACGCACGTTGCTCGGCGCGCGGGCGGCCAGTTCCCACACGGGCGCGCTCGCCGGCAACGACAGGATTTACGAAGACGTGCTGCGGCAGTCGGGCGTGGTCCGGGCGCGCAGTCTGCAGGATCTGCTGCAGTTCGCCCGCGGAATCCCGGTGCTGCCGACGCCGAAGGGCGAGAACGTCGTGATCATCACCGGCGCCGGCGGATCGGGCGTGCTGTTGTCGGACGCCTGCGTGGACAACGGCCTGTCGCTGATGGCGATGCCGCCGGACCTCGACGCCGCCTTCCGCAGATTCATCCCGCCTTTCGGCGCCGCCGGCAACCCGGTGGACATCACGGGTGGCGAACCGCCGGCGACCTACAAGAACACCATCCGGCTGGGCCTGGAGGATGACCGCATCCACGCGTTGATCCTGGGCTACTGGCACACGATCATCACGCCGCCAATGGTGTTCGCCAAGCTCGTCATCGAGGTGAAGGAGGAGATGAAGGCGAAGGGCATCGAGAAGCCCATCGTCGCTTCGCTGGCCGGCGACGTGCAGGTTGAGGAGGCCGCGAGCCACCTGTATGACCACGGCGTCGTGGCCTATCCTTACACGACCGAGACGCCGGTCGCGGTGTTGGGCGCCAAATACAGATGGGCTCGGGCGGCCGGGCTGGTTTAGCAGGTCGCGGAAAAACGAACATATTCTGGCTTTTTGCCTCCACTGAGGCTTGAAAATGGCGTCTCTGACGCCCGTTTTTGTGAGAATGGAGCGCCT
>NZ_JBHSLC010000124.1:0-690 GCF_042657465.1 Azospirillum himalayense
GACTGGGAGGTGACGACGAGCTGATTGGCAATGCTGGAGCCGACATCCTTCAAGGGGGAGACGGCAACGATGTGCTGGTCGGGGGCGCGGACGCCGACCAAATCGACGGTGGCTCAGGAATGGACTTGGTAAGCTACAGCACCTCCACCGCCCCTGTTACGGTTTATCTCTCCCAGGGCACGGCATCGGGCGGGGATGCGCAGGGCGACAAGCTGATCAGCGTTGAAAGTGCGATGGGGTCGGATTTCAACGACACGCTTTACGGCGGAGCCGACGGCAACGTCCTCGTGGGTTTGCTTGGCAATGATGTGCTGTTCGGTGGCGGCGGCGATGACATAATTCGAGGGGACAAGGGTGACGACCTCCTGTACGGCGAAGCCGGCAGCGATTGGCTGGAAGGTGGCGACGGGAATGACGACTTCTTCGGCGACGCCGGCGGCGACTGGTTGGATGGTGGAAACGGCATTGATTATGTGAGTTACGGCATGTCTGACGCTGCGGTGACCGTCCGGTTGGATGTTGGCGTTGCGCTGGGAGGGTATGCTCAAGGCGACCGACTGGTGTCGATTGAGGAAGTTCTCGGGAGCAGTTACAATGACACACTTGTTGCCGACGCGCGTGGCAACACACTCTATGGAATGTTCGGTGACGATCTTCTCATCGGAGGTGCTGGCGCCGATCTCATGATAG
>NZ_JBHSLC010000125.1:0-534 GCF_042657465.1 Azospirillum himalayense
GACGCTCGACCTTGATGACGTCGGCGCCGAACCACGCCAGAAGCTGCGTGCAGGTCGGACCCGACTGAACATGGGTGAAGTCCAGAACCCGCACGCCTTCAAGAGCTTTTCCCATCGTCGTTCCTCCCGGTGGTGCTCTGTGTCTGAAAAGGGCGGCCCCACCCCTCGCTGGCAGGGCCGCCCGGCCTGGAACCGGAGAACCGGCGTCCTTAGTAACGTTCGATCGTCAGGTCTTGGGCCCCTTGCGGACGGCGCTGGTGGGGTTGAGGCTGCCGATGTTGCCGCTCTCCGACCCGGCGTTGGGGTCGATCACCGCGTTGATCAGCGTCGGCCGCCCGCTGTCCATCGCCGCGCTGACCGCCCGGTACAGCTCGTCCGGCGTCGTCACGTTGACGCCCGCGCCGCCGAAGGCCTCCATCATCTTGTCGTAGCGCGAGTCCGGAACGAAGACCATCGGCGACGGGTCCGACCCGCCCGTCGGGTTCACGTCCGTCCCCTTGTAGATGCCGTTGTTGTTGAACACCACGATGCACA
>NZ_JBHSLC010000125.1:755-1582 GCF_042657465.1 Azospirillum himalayense
ATTGGCTCCCTCGTTGACCAGCAGAGCGTCCGGCCGCTCCTGCACCACCCGGCGCAGCGCGCCCAGCGCCCCGTGGAAGTTCATCGGTGAGGCGTTGCTCATCAGCTTGGGCGCCATCTTGGCGATGTTCGCCTCCTTGCGCGCCGACACCGCCCCCGTCCACTCCGCCGGCGGCGGCGTCCAGCCCTTGGCCATCCCGGCGGTCAGCGCCGACACGCACGACCCGATGTCGCCGACCAGCGGCGCCACGATCGCCACGTTGCTGTCCATCTCGCGCGGCTCGATGTCGATCTGGATGAAGGTCTTCGACCCCGGCTCGCCCCAGGTCTTGCCCTTGCCGTGCGACAAGAGCCAGTTCAGACGCGCGCCCACCAGCACCACCACGTCGGCGTCCTTCAGCACCATCGAGCGCGCCGCCCCCGCCGACTGCGGGTGGGTGTCGGGCAGCAGACCCTTGGCCATGCTCATCGGCAGGAACGGGATGCCGCTCTTCTCGACCAGCTCGCGCACCGCCTCGTCGGCCTGCGCGTAGGCGGCGCCCTTACCCAGGATGATCAGCGGCCGCTTGGCGCCCTTCAGCACCTCCAGCGCGCGCGCCACCGAGTCCGGCGAGGGCAGCTGCGCCGGCGCGGCGTCGACCACCTTGACCAGCGAGCGCGCGCCCTCGGCGGCGTCCATCACCTGCGAGAACAGCTTGGCCGGCAGGTCGAGGTAGACGCCGCCCGGACGGCCCGACACCGCGGCGCGGATCGCGCGGGCCACGGCGATGCCGATGTCCTGGGCGTGCAGCACGCGGAAGGCCGCCTTGCACAAAGGCTTGGCGATGG